>CAYWKY010000149.1:0-4857 GCA_964458915.1 uncultured Faecalibacterium sp. | reverse complement strand
CCGCCACGCCACCTTCGGTGGCTGTGGAGCCGCCCCTCGCTCCCCCGTTCCACTCGCTAAATCGAAAAGCACAGACTTTCTACTTCGTCAGTTCCAATCGGGTGCGGGTGTCCCGCCATCAATTGCTAATTTTTCTCTAAACCACAGGGGACAGGTACTTTTGTGTTCTGGGCACAAAAGTACCTGTCCCTTATTTCATATATTTTTACAGCTTTGAAAATCCGTGGCTATTAATCAATGCATCGATTTTTACTCCTGCTTTACATAACGGACATTCATGTGACGGATATATTCCGTAATCGTCAAGGTCGTTGGGGTCGAAGACTGAACGTACCGGCAAACCGCCACACTCGTTAGCGGTGGAGAATATAGCGGAAACTCCTGTTACAATACCGCCATAATATCTAACAGCATCAATAGCAGCCTGTGCAGTTTTACCCGAAGCGATGGAAACGCCTAAAATCATAACATGCTTGCCTTTTATCATAGGTACTATATTGTCACGGAAAATAAACTGGTGGCTGTTGGTTATTTCGGGGGTGACAACATAAATTGATTTGTGTGCGTTCATGTTAATAAAGTCGCCCTTTGAAAGGCTGTCTGCAAGGCAGGCACCTATTACCTCAGTACCGTCAAGGCAAAGGATAGTGTCAACCACCGTGTCAGCATAGTAGTATGAGCAAAGCTCCTCTGCTACAGCTCTTGCTTCTGACAGACGTGCCTTTTGTGAAACCACATCAATATAGTAGTTACTGTGGGTGTTGCCTGTGGCAAAATGACCCATAGCTACACGAAGATAAAGATTTTGACGCTTGGTTGCATATTTCATTGTATTTTTAGTTGGCATAGATATTTCCTCCTTGCTGTTTATGACAGCATTATACACTAAAAAGAATAGCATTTCAAGAGGTTTTTGTACATTTTGCTTGAGGAAACAAAGAAAATATATCCTAAGGCGAGAATTTTTGCGACTAAATTAAGCCTATAGGGTAATTTGCTCTCTCATTTTAAGGCGCTATTTTATCTGCGGACACTTGTTATTGACATTAATAACAATAATTGATATAATATTGAACAAGATAATTAGGAAACCATATTTTAATTACGGAGGTTATTATAATGAATATTGGTTTAATCATTGCCGGTGGTGTGGGTCAGAGAATGAAAATGAACGTACCCAAGCAGTTTATTAAGGTTCTCGGTAAACCTATTATGATTTATACACTTGAAGCTTTTGAGAAAAACGAAAACATCGATGAGGTAGTTGTTGTTTGCCTTAAGGGTTGGGAAGAAAAGCTTCAGAAATGGTGTGATGAGTACGGCATTAAAAAATTAAAGCACATTGTACCCGGCGGTAACACCGGTATGGAGTCTCTTCGCAACGGTATGAAGGCTCTTCGTGACAATTATCCCGAAGATTCCATTATTGTTATTCACGACGCTGTTCGTCCTCTTATTTCCGACGCAATTATCGACACAAATATTGAAGGCGTTAAGGAATTTGGTACAGCTATCACTTGTGTACCCACAACAGAGGCTCTTCTTTACAGCGAAGATATGATAAGCTCAGGAAAAATTGTTGACAGAAACCTTATTGCAAGAACTCAAACACCTCAGTCACTTTATCTTTCAAAGTTTATCTGGGCTCATGAGGAAGCAATTAAGCGTGGCATTGAAGACACTGTTGCAACCTGCACACTTTTAGTTGAGCTTGGCGAAGAAGTTCACATTGTTTGGGGCGAAGAAACCAACTTCAAAGTGACAACCGCAGAGCATATTGCTCTTATGCAAGCATATATTCAAGCAGGCGCACTGGGTGAATAATATGACAAAAATTGTTAAATCCGACATAGAGAAAATTGCTGCAGCTAAGCTTTCATGGCATAAGCTTAAAAATAAAACAGTTCTTGTTACCGGGGCAACAGGCTTTATAGGTTCGTTTATAATTCACTCTATTATGAGAAAAAATGAAACGGACGGATTAAATGTCACTGTACTCGCCTTAGTTAGAAATGCAGACAGGGCAAGAAAGGTCTATGGCGAATATGAGGCTGAGGGTATGCTTAGCTTTATTGAGCAGGACGTTACCTTACCTATTAAGACAGATAAAAGAGCAGATTATATAATCCATTGCGCTTCTAATGCAGCGCCGAAGGAATATTCTCTTTATCCTGTTGAAACTATGAAGACTAATTTTTACGGCACACTTAATCTTTTAGATTACGCTAAAGCTGTGAATGCCGAAAGTTTCCTTTATGTTTCAACTATTGAGATTTACGGTACTACTCATGGTGTGGATAAAATTGATGAGGGTACTTATGGTGAAATAGATGCAATGAAGGTGCGCTCATGCTATCCGCTTAGCAAAAAAGGCTGCGAAACTCTGTGTCTTAGCTATGCTGACGAGTACGGTGTAAATGTTAAAATCGGCAGACTCAGCTATATTTTCGGACCGGGTATGAAACCGGGCGACTCGAAAATTGTTGCTGTTTTCCCAAAATGTATAGCTGACGGCGAAAACATAGTTATGAAAAGCAAGGGCGAACAGCTTCGTTCCTACACCTATGTAACAGACGCTATTACAGGTCTTTTTACAGTGCTTCTCGACGGCGAAAAAAGCGAAGCGTATAATATAGCTTCAAAGAAATGTATTACAACAATTGCCGGTATAGCTCACACTCTTGTGGAATCCTATCCGGAAAAGGGCTTAAAGGTTATTTTTGATTTACCTACACAAGCGGAAGCAAAAGGCTTTTCATTAATCGAAAACGCAGTGCTTTCCTCAGATAAGCTTGAAAATCTTGGCTGGCAACCTGAGGTTGACCTTGTAACGGGTCTGAAAAATGTTGTCGCTGAGCAGATAGAGCTTAAATAAGAAAGGAAATGTCCTATGTTAGAAAACTTAAAAAAAGAGGTACTTGAGGCTAATCTCTCTCTTCCTGCCTACGGTCTTGTTACCTTCACTTGGGGTAATGTCAGCGGTATTGACAGAGAAAAGGGTCTTATAGTTATAAAGCCCAGTGGCGTTGAATATGACGCAATGACCGAAGAAGATATGGTTGTTGTTGACCTTGAGGGTAATGTAGTTGAGGGTAAGCTTAATCCGTCCTCAGACACAGCGACACATATTGAAATATATAAAGCATTTCCTGAGGTTGGCGGTGTAATTCATACACATTCACCTTGGGCAACAGCTTGGGCACAGGCAGGCAGAGACATTCCTGCTTATGGCACAACTCATGCCGACTATTTTTACGGTGCAATTCCCTGCACAAGACAGCTCACACCCGATGAGGTTGAAAGAGCCTATGAAAAAGAGACAGGTACCGTTATCATTGAGGCATTTAACAACAGAAACATTGACCCCGTTGCTGTACCTGGTGTTGTAGTTTACAAGCACGGTCCATTTGCATGGGGCAAAAATCCAAAGCAAGCAGTTCACAACGCTGTTGTTATGGAAACTGTTGCAAACATGGCATATCATGCAGAGCAAATTAATCCTGAGGGTACACCGATTGAGCAGTATCTTTTGGATAAGCACTACATGAGAAAGCATGGACCAAATGCTTATTACGGTCAAAAGTGATAATTCACGGTTAAAATACAAAAGTGGACAGGTATTAGTGCTGAATGACACTACATGCCTGTTCTTTTTTGCCTAAATCGATTTTTTCTATAATTAGCAAAAAAAATTAACTGCCCGATCCTTGAAAGTGCAGTTAATTTCTAATTGATTTACTTTTGAGAGCAAGATTATAGCTTTCGGAATTTTTTAACAGCCGCTGTCTGTTCTCTCTTCTTTATATTTTTCCGCCTGAAGATTAAACATATAAGCATAAGTGCCGCTTTTTTTCATTAGCTGCTCATGGGTTCCGCTTTCTATAATTTCGCCCTTTTCCATAACATATATCTTGTCCGCATTAACTGTTGTGGAAAGTCTGTGAGAAATGAAGATAACGGTTTTGTGTTTAGCCACATCCATTATAGCTTGGTTAAGATTATATTCGGCTATAGGGTCAAGGTTGGCTGATGGCTCATCAAGTATAACATAGGGGCAGTTTTTATAAAAGGCTCTGGCAATTGCAACCTTTTGACTTTCGCCACCTGAAAGCATTTGACCCTCATCGTCAAACTCTCTTAAAAGCTCTGTATCCACACCGTATTTAAGCTTTTTGTTAAATCCGCTGTGCTTTAAAGCTTCTTCGCATTGCTCTTTGTTGCCGTCGGTGCTGAGAGACACATTTTCTCTTGCCGTGCAGGCGAAAAGCTGAAAATCTTGGAATACTGCCGCAAAGCGGTCACGGTGAGATTTTATAGTGAAGTCTCTTATATCCTCGCCGTCAATAGCTATTTCACCCTTTGTGACATCATAAAGTCGCATAAGAAGATTTGTCAGTGTGGTTTTGCCTGCGCCGTTATAGCCAACGAGAGCAATCTTTTCATAGGGCTTAATTGTAAGATTAATGTTTTTTAATGTAGGCTCATTGTTACCGGGATAAGTAAAGCTCATGTTTTTAATTTCAATTTCCTTAGGCTCGGTTATTTTTGCTGTTTTTTCCCCGTCTCTTATTTTATAATCCATAGCTAAAAATTCTCGGTACTTCTCAATCATTTTGCCACGCTCTGAGAAAATTGCCACTGCCCAAACTGTGAGAAAATTAATTGACATAGCAATAGATGATGCACCGTTAAAGGCGGCAACAAAATCGCCTGCGCCAAGGCTCTTTTTAACAAGTACACAATAGCCGAGATAAAGTGGCAGGACAAACATAAAGCCAAGCACCTGTATGCCTGCGTCCTGAGCAAAGGAGACTGCGGCAATTTTTTTCCAATATCTCTTTTGGTTCATTATAACAT
>CAYWKY010000148.1:0-4892 GCA_964458915.1 uncultured Faecalibacterium sp. | reverse complement strand
GGCCAGACCGACGTTGAAGCAAGAGAAAAAATGGCAAACGCCGCAACTATGGCAGGTATGGCATTCGCTAACGCGTTCCTCGGAGTTTGCCACTCAATGGCTCATAAGCTTGGCGCATTCCACCACCTTCCTCACGGTGTTGCAAACGCACTTATGATTGAAGAGGTTCTTCGTTTCAACGCTTCAGAAGTTCCTGTTAAGATGGGTACTTTCTCACAGTACGATCATCCTCATACTCTTGCTCGTTATGCAGAGGTTGCCGATTATCTTGGCATTAAGGGTGAAAACGACACAGAAAAGCTTGAAGGACTTATTGCTAAAATCAATGAACTTAAAAAGAGAGTTGGCATTAAGGAAACAATTAAGGATTACGGCATTGATGAGAAGACATTCCTTGATTCACTTGATGAAATGACAGAACAGGCATTCGATGACCAGTGTACCGGTGCTAACCCCAGATATCCTCTTATGAGCGAAATTAAGCAAATGTACCTCAACGCATACTATGGCGGTAAGCATTTCAGCGAGCCTAATATGCCCACAGCAGAGGATATTTCAGAAGATTTCAAACCCGATGCAGTTAAAACAACATACCGCAAGGGTAAGAAGGCATAAATTTTAAGGAGGAAATATAAATGAAACTTGACAGAGTAATTGCAGTGAGAAACAACAAAACTGTTTATCGTGACGGTGATGTTTGTGTTAAGGTTTTCGGTGAAGATTATTCAAAAGCTGATGTTCTTAACGAAGCTCTCAACCAGGCAAGAATTGAGGAAACAGGATTGAAGATTCCTAAAATTCGTGAGGTTACTATGGTTGACGGCAAGTGGGCAATTGTCTCAGATTATATCAAGGGTAAGACACTTGCTCAGCTTATAGAAGAAGACGCTGACAATAAAAATATGTATATTGAAAAGCTTGTAGATTTACAGCTTGAAGTACATTCAAAGACTTCTCCGCTTCTTAATAAGCTTAAGGATAAGATGAATAGAAAAATCAGCCAGTGTGATCTTGACGCAACAACACGTTATGATCTTCACACTCGCCTTGAGGGTATGCCTAAGCATAACAAGGTTTGTCACGGCGACTTTAACCCGTCAAATATTATTATCGCTGAAGACGGTACAGCTTATATTATCGACTGGGCTCATGCTACTCAGGGTAATGCCTCAGCAGATGCCGCAAGAACCTATCTCCTTTTCTGGCTCGGTGGCGATATAGAGGGCGCAAAGAAATATCTTGAGCTTTTCTGCAAAAAGAGCAATACTGCAAAGCAGTATGTTCAGAAATGGATGCCTATCGTTGCAGCTTCACAGTCAGTTAAAGGTAACGAAAAAGAAAGAGAATTCCTGCTTTCATGGGTAGATGTTGTTGACTACGAATAATAAAGGAGAGTAATCAGATGAAAATTACTGTATGTATCGGTTCATCCTGTCATATTAAAGGCTCACGCAGAGTCGTTGAGGAACTACAGTATCTTATTAAAGAGAATAATTTCAGCGATAAAATCGAGCTTGGCGGAACATTTTGCATGGGCAAATGTCAGCAAGGCGTATGCGTAAGTATCGATGACAGCTTTCATTCGGTAACTCCTGAAAATGTTAAGGATTTCTTTGAAAAAGAAGTTTTAGCGAAGGTACAATAATATGATAATTCAGGTTTGTGTTGGCAGTTCGTGTCATTTAAAAGGCTCGCCTGAGATTGTCGAACTGCTTCAAAAAGCCGTTGAAGAATATCATTTATATGACGAAATCACACTTGCCGGTAGCTTTTGTATCGGCAAGTGTAACCGCATTGGTGTAACTGTTCAAGTTGACGATGATATTCATACCGGCATTACAAAAGAGAACTTTAAAGAGTTTTTTAAACAGAACGTTTTGGACGTTATCAACAACGAAAGGAATTGACGGGAAATGTCAAATTGTCTGACGCTAAAAAAATCCAACTGTAAAAACTGTTATAAATGTATTCGTCACTGCCCGGTTAAAGCTATACGCTTTTCGGGCAATCAGGCGCATATTATAAATAATGAGTGTATTCTTTGCGGACAGTGCTTCGTTGTCTGCCCGCAAAACGCAAAGCAAATTGTAGATGAAACAGAAAAGGTAAAAGTTCTCATTCAAAGCGGTGCCCCGGTTATAGTATCTTTAGCACCATCTTTTATTGCAAATTATGACGGTGTGGGTATTGACGCTATGCGTACCGCACTGAAGAAAATGGGCTTTTTCGATGTTGAGGAGACTGCTGTCGGCGCAACTATAGTCAAAAACGAATATGAACGAATCCTCGATGAGGAGGACAGAGATATAATTATTTCCTCCTGTTGTCACTCGGTAAATCTTCTTATTCAAAAGCATTTTCCATCTTGTCTTGAGTACCTTGCCGATGTAGTGTCACCTATGCAAGCACACTGCCTCGATATTAAAAAGAGGTACCCGCAGGCAAAGACTGTTTTTGTCGGACCCTGTGTGGCTAAAAAAGATGAAGCAGATTATTATAGCGGTATTGTTGACGCTGTTCTTACATTTGAAGAACTGACTGAGTGGATGAAAGAGGACGGTATCGAATTGATACCTGAGGAAGACCATAACGAATATAGTAAAGCAAGGTTTTTTCCCACAACCGGTGGCATACTAAAAACCATGAATGATAACGGCAAGTACACCTACGTGGCGATTGATGGTGTTGAAAACTGTATGGCTGTTTTAAAGGATATACAAAACGGAAAGATACATAAGTGTTTCATCGAAATGTCATCTTGCAACGGTAGCTGTGTTGGTGGTCCTGTTATAGAAAAATATCATCACACATCTAATATAAAAGATTATATCGAGGTTGCAAATTACGCCGGTGATAAAGATTTTATTGTTGAACAACCGAAATCCTCTGAGCTTAAAAAATTCTTGAGCTTTATTGAGCATAAACTTCAGCAACCTTCTGAAACTGAAATCAATGCGGCACTTCGTCAAATGGGCAAGTTTAGAACATCCGATGAGCTTAATTGTGGCTCTTGCGGATATAACACCTGCCGTGAAAAAGCAATAGCTATATGTCAAGGTAAGGCGGAAATTTCAATGTGTTTGCCTTTTCTTAAAGACAAAGCTGAAAGCTTTTCCGACACAATAGTTAAAAATACCCCCAACGGTCTTATTGTACTCAATGAAAATCTTGAAGTTCAGCAGATTAACGAGGCTGCAAGAAAAATTATGAATATACGCAGTGCATCTGATGTGCTTGGCGATCAGGTTATTCGCATACTTGACCCCACAGTGTTTATGAATGTTATGACAAGCGGAAAAGATGTGAAAGATCAACGGGTTTATCTCGCTGAATACAAACGCTATGTTGAGCAAACTGTTGTTTATGACAAGGAATCTCATTTACTCGTAGGAATTATGCGTGATGTTACAGATGAAGAGTATGAACGTGAGAGAAAAGAAAACATCAGCCGTAAAACTATTGAGGTCGCCGATAAGGTCGTTGACAAGCAAATGAGAATCGTGCAGGAAATCGCTTCACTTTTAGGCGAAACAGCAGCGGAGACTAAAATAGCACTTTCTAAGCTTAAGGAGTCGATAACTGATGAATGATTTATGTGCAGATATTGGATATAAAAGTATAAATCATTACGGCGAAGAGCTTTGCGGTGACCATGTTGATGTAGTTGAAGAAAACGAAAACTCAACTGTCATTGTTTTGGCCGACGGATTAGGTAGTGGTGTAAAGGCGAGCATATTGTCAACTCTTACATCAAAAATCATTTCAACAATGATGGCGCAAGGAATTGCTATTGAGGAGTGCGTTGCTACTATTGCAGCCACTTTGCCGGTTTGTTCTGTTAGGGGAGTAGCATATTCAACATTTACAATTATGCACATAATTAATAATGAAACTGCTGAAATAATACAGTATGACAATCCTCATGTCATTGTTATAAGAGACGATGTTAATTATGACTATCCTAAAACGGAAATGAATATAGGCGGAAAGAAAATATTCAAATCTGTTATAAGTCTTCGTGAAAATGACATTTTTGTCGCTATGAGCGACGGCTGTCCTCACGCCGGAATCGGACTTATGTATAATTTCGGTTGGAAAAGAGAGGATATTATAGATTTTGTTGAAACTTTAGCTCCGGCAGGGTACACGGCAAAAACACTCTCCACCATGATAGTTGACGAATGTAATAAGCTTTACGGTAATAAGCCCGGCGACGATGCAACTGCTTGTGTTGTAAGAATCCGCAAAAGAGTGCCAATGAATTTATTGTTTGGTCCACCGTCAAATCGTGACGATGCCGAAAGAATGATGTCTCTGTTTTTCTCTAAAGAGGGCAAGCATATTATTTGTGGCGGTACAACCTCATCTATTGCCGCAAAGTACCTCGGCAAGGAAGTTAAAGCAACTCTCAACTTTGAAAGAAGTGATATTCCGCCTATAGCAGAAATCGAAGGTGTTGACCTTGTGACTGAAGGTGTTATTACCGTTAACAAGGTTGTGGAATACGCTAAGGACTATTTAGCGGATAATAAACATTATGAGCATTGGAGCTTTAAAAGAGACGGAGCTTCTTTAATAAGTAGGCTTTTGTTCGAGGAAGCTACAGATATAAATTTCTTCGTTGGCAGAGCTATAAATCCTGCTCATCAAAACCCGGAGCTTCCGATAAATTTTAATATTAAGATGAATCTTGTCCGTGAATTGTCCGAAAGCTTGAAGAAAATGGGTAAAACTATAAAAGTAAGCTATTTTTAATTTAATGAGTTATATTTTGAGTTAAGAGCTGTAAAATGGTGTTTTATGGCTCTTGATTCTATTATTTAACCTTTTTGCGGTGCTTTGCCCCGCACCCCACGAGCTTTTGAAAAAGCTCGACCAAAACTTTAGTTGGG
>CAYWKY010000147.1:2374-4896 GCA_964458915.1 uncultured Faecalibacterium sp. | reverse complement strand
CTTTATATATAATTACATTATAAACGGCGAAAGAGTGATATTATGATAAAAATTTTAGTTGTTGAAGACGATTTAACTATTGTAAAAAACTTAAGTGAGCTTTTAAGACGAGAGGGCTTCGTTGTCACTCCTGCTCTGACTTGTAATGAAGCTGTTACCAAAGCCGAAAGCGAACAATTCGATTTAATTTTATTAGATGTTCTTCTCCCCGACGGGAACGGCTTTTCCCTTTGCAAAAGAATTAAAAGCACAACAACCTGCCCTGTTATATTTCTTACGGCTTCTTCAGACGAATATAGCGTTGTAACAGGTCTTGATATAGGTGCCGATGATTATATCGAAAAGCCATATCGCCCAAGAGAGCTAATTTCCCGAATTAAATCAGTACTTCGTCGAAGCGGAAAAAGTCAAAGTACACTCGCCTTAGGTAATGTCAGTGTGGATATGGATAAAGGTGTTGTAACAAAAAACGGCAAGGATGTGTTTCTTTCAGCTCTCGAATACAGACTATTCCTTGTTTTTCTTAATAATTCGGGAACAACTTTATCGAGAAATCAGTTGCTGTCGGAAATATGGGATATTGCAGGTGACTTTGTTAACGACAATACACTGACTGTTTATATTAAGCGTCTTCGTGAAAAAATTGAAGATGACGCACAAAATCCCAAAATAATTCTCACAGTGAGAGGTCTCGGATATAAGTTAGGTGAACAGAAATGAAATACTTAAAAGACTCAGAAATCAAAAAAGTTTTAATTCTTTCGGCGGTACCGTCACTGATAATTTGTTTGGTCGAATATTTTTTATCACCTGTTTCAGCTCTAATTAGTGCTGTTATGTTTATTTTTATAATTATCTGTTTTCTCGTTTTTACATTGAGAAGGTATAAAAGAATTGAACAGCTTTCCGGTACCATTGACAGTATTCTTCACGGAAACGATAGCATAAACATTAAGTCTTACGCTGAAGGTGAGCTGTCTATTTTAGAAAGCGATGTGCAAAAAATGCTCACTCGTCTTCGTGACCAAAAGGATATACTCGAAAAGGAAAGAATTTTTCTCGCTGATTCTATAGCTGACATATCGCACCAGCTTAGAACACCTTTGACCAGTATAAATCTCATTTTAAGCCTTATTCAATCACCGGACACAACTGAAGAACGAAGAAATGAGCTCATGAGAGAGCTGTCCAGCTTGGTGGCAAAGACAGAATATTTGGTTACGGTTCTGCTTAAAATTTCAAAGCTTGATGCGGGTACTGTTCAGTTTGAGAAGAAAGAAACAGATCTTGCTGTTCTTGTTAAAAAAGCGGCCGAGCCTTTAATGATTCCTATGGATATAAAAAATCAAAGTCTTATTATGCAAATAGACGATATAAAACTCAGTTGCGATTTTCAGTGGAGTCTTGAAGCTTTAGGCAATATTTTAAAAAACTGCACAGAGCATACCCCTGACGGCGGTACCTTAACAGTAACAGGAAAAGACACACCTATTTTCACCGAAATTGTTATATCAGATACCGGTTGCGGATTTAACGAAGATGACCTTCCCCATGTTTTTGAAAGATTTTATAAAGGCAAAAACTCCTCAAAGGAAAGCTTCGGCATTGGTCTTAACCTTGCTAAAATGATTATCACCGCCCAAAACGGTACCATAAAAGCTGAAAACTCTCAAAACGGTTCAGCTCAATTTACAATTAGATTTTATAAACAAACAGTATGACGATTTTGTCACTTTCAAGTCACTTGACAGTAAGATATAAAAGGTATAATAAAACCACAATAAAGAAAAGGAGTTATTCAATATGGATATTTTAAGAGTTGAAAACCTTTCAAAGGTCTACGGTGAAGGCGAAAATCAAGTCAAAGCCTTAGATAATGTGAGCTTTAGCGTACCTAAGGGACAGTTTGTGGCTATTATTGGCCCGTCAGGCTCAGGCAAAAGCACACTGCTTCACATTTTAGGCGGTGTTGACAGACCAACAAGCGGAAAGGTTTGGCTTGATACTCAAGATGTTTACGCTCAAAATGAAGATCAGCTGGCAATTTTTCGTCGCAGACAGGTTGGGCTTATTTATCAGTTCTATAATCTTATTCCTGTACTTAATGTAACAGAAAACATCACCTTGCCAATTTTAATGGACGGCAAAAAGGTTGATAAAAGCTATTTAAACGAGCTTATAGAGTTGCTTTCTCTCAAAGGCAGAGAAAAGCACTTGCCAAATGAGCTGTCAGGCGGTCAGCAGCAAAGAGTCTCCATAGGCAGAGCACTTATTAATAACCCTGCCGTTATGTTAGCCGACGAGCCTACAGGTAATCTTGACTCGAAAAACAGCCACGAAATTATTGAGCTGCTCAAATACTCTAACAAAAAGTTTAACCAAACCCTTATTGTTATCACCCATGACGACTCAATAGCTTTGCAAGCTGACAGAATCATCACCATAAACGATGGCAAAATAGCAAGTGACAGGCTTCTTCGTAAGTGAGGTGACAATAATGAATATTTTTAAGCATTACACCA
>CAYWKY010000147.1:0-2274 GCA_964458915.1 uncultured Faecalibacterium sp. | reverse complement strand
CGGTATTCCAAAGGATTTTACTGACACAATGCCTATAAAATTAATTGAGGGTAGACTGCCTGAAAACAGCAATGAAATTGTTATTCCGGAGCATCTTAACTCAAATGGTGGAGTTAAGTTAGAGCTTGGTCAAACCGTCACTTTAAAGGTCGGTCAAAGAGAATATACCGAGCTTATAGGCATATCCGATGAGGAATATGACAGGCTCGGCGGTGACGATTGGGCAAAGCTCACTCAGCAGCAAGGCTTAGTTACAAATGACAACGATGAAATTGAAGAACAGCTCATTAATACCAAAGAAAAAATATATACAGTTGTCGGCTTTTGTTCGAGAAGCGACAGATCTTCTGTTGAACCTTATGCAGCTCCCGGATATACAGCCTACACTATTGATGACGACAGTGGAGTTGGCAGGAGCAATGTCTACACCATACTTAAAAATGCCGGTAAATATGATGACTTCCAACAAGAAGTTTTAAATTCAATTGGTAGCTTCATTAGTTCCTGCACAAACAACGACCTTTTAATATTTTCATTTAAAAAAACAGACTCATCCTTCGCTGTACTTTCAATTGGTTTTTTGACTATACTCATTGCGCTTATAGTCTTTGGCTCAGTGTCTCTTATATATAACTCCTTCTCAATCTCCGTCAGTGAAAGAGCGAAGCAGTTTGGCATATTAAAAAGCATTGGTGCGACTAAATCGCAAATTAAAAAATCCGTAATTTACGAAGCGATTATACTTTGTCTTGTGGGTATACCATTAGGTCTTATCTCCGGCTGCATAGGCATCGCTCTTACCTTCCACTTTCTTAGTGGTACCATTGACACTTTGCTCTCATCGGTAGGATCGTCGATGAAAATGGAGTTTATACTCTCCCCTGCCGCTTTGATTTTATCAAGTGCTCTAAGCCTTATCACCGTTATAATCTCCGCATATATTCCGGCTAAAAAAGCCATTAAAATTAACCCCATTGAAGCCGTAAGACAGTCAAATGACATTAAGGTCAGTCGCAGAAGCGTTAGAGTATCACCATTAACACAAAAGCTCTTTGGCTTTGAGGCTACTATCTCATCAAAGAACTTTAAGCGCAACAAGAAAAAATACAGAACCACTGTTTTTTCACTGTTTGTCTCTGTTGTACTGTTTATATCGGCATCGTCTCTTGCAATATATTTCACTGATATATTAACAGTAGAAAGTGAATTAAACGATTACGACATACTTCTTCAAACATATGAGGACACAGATGACGACAGCTCCAGCATAGCTCTATTTAAGAATGTTAGCACTTTACAGGGAATTGATAAAATGGCTTACTCTGAATGTGTTTTTACAGAATATGATATAGACTCAAAGTATGTGTCCAGGGAATACAAAAGCATGATGGAGAAAGAGCGTGATGAAAGTTTCTCAGGATACACAACCAATGGCGGCAAAATTGTTTTTATAAACTTTATAGATGACGAGAGCTTTAAAGAGCTTTTAAAAGATAATAAGCTTAGCGAAAAAGACTATTTTGACAAGGACAACCCAAAAGCAATATTATATGATATGTCAACTTACGTCTTCCAGCATGACAATAATAAGACAAAAACCTATTTAGTCTCTTATTTAGATAAAGATAACATAAGCGGCGGTCTTGAGGTGTATGAAATTGAGCAAGATATTTACAAAGGCGACAAGCTCTACACTTGCATTGATGAAGAAGAAAGAGACGGCACAACATATGTTATTTATAGTCCCATCTACGATGAGGGAGATGAAATTGACGAAAATGACAAGATAGCTTTGCCGAAAAGTGAAGTAGCTACAAAGTACACATATAATATCGGTGCTGTTATTAAGGATAAGCCATATTACATTGATGGCGGTACGCATCTAATTTATCCGCAAAGTCTCAGAGACTCAATAAGCATAGAGAGAATGCATCATAGAAAAATTTGCATTGTGGCAGATGACCACGCAAAGGTGTCTCAAGAGATCTTCAAGGTTGTAAAGGAAATGAGATATGATGAATCTGAAGCCACTGTATATGACTATGCAGCCAATGTTGAAACAATGAGAGCTCTTGTCACAATAGCTAAGGTTTTGGCTTATGGCTTTATCGTACTCATATCAATGATAGCAGCGGCAAATGTGTTTAACACAATTTCAACTAATATATCTCTTAGAAGGCGTGAAATTGCAACGCTGAAATCCATTGGTCTTACGAGTAAGGGCATGAGAAAAATGATGCTCTTTGAGTCAATATTATATGGCGTTAAGAGCTT
>CAYWKY010000146.1:0-4907 GCA_964458915.1 uncultured Faecalibacterium sp. | reverse complement strand
GAGTGCTTCGAGTCACTTAATATTCCAAAGCATCACCCTGCAAGAGATATGCAGGACACCTATTATCTGCAAAACGGTCAGCTTTTAAAGAGCCAGACCTCAGCTGCACAAAACGCAATTTATAAAAAGTATAAGGATGCTCTTGTAAATGACGGTGTACCCATTAAGGCTATTTTCCCCGGCAGATGCTTTAGAAACGAAGCAACAGACGCTTGTCATGAAAACACATTCTTCCAAATGGAAGGTGTTATGGTTGACAAAAACATCTCAATTTCAAACCTTATTTACTTTATGAAAACCATGCTTTCAGAGGTCTTCCAAAAGGATATTAAGGTTCGTCTTCGTCCCGGCTTCTTCCCCTTCGTTGAGCCCGGCTTTGAGCTTGACATTAGCTGCCTTATTTGCGGTGGCGAGGGTTGCCCCTCTTGCAAGCACAGCGGTTGGCTTGAGCTTTGTCCTTGTGGAATGATTCACCCTGAGGTGCTTAAGGCAGGCGGAATTGATCCTGATGAATACACAGGCTTCGCTTTTGGTCTTGGTCTTACAAGACTTGTTATGATGAAATATGGAATTAAAGATATTCGTGACTTGAACGGTGGCTCATTAAAGTCCCTGACTCAGTTTACGGATGATGAATGAGAAAGGAGATAATAGCTTATGTTTTTATCAATGAATTGGATATCGGATTTTGTTGATTTCAGCGGAATAGATAAACTTGATCTCATTCACCGTTTCTCTTTGTCAACAGCCGAGGTTGAAAATGAAATTTTCTTTAAAGGTAGCGATATTGACGGTATAGTTGTCGCTCAAATCAAAGAGGTTGCCGATCATCCCGAATCAAAGAAGCTTCACCTTTTAAAGGTTGACGCAGGCGACGGAAAACTCACAGACGTTGTTTGCGGCGCACCGAATGTTAGAGTAGGCATGAAAACAGCCTTTGCTAAGGTCGGCGCAAAAATAGGCGAGATTGAAATTGCTCCCAGAGCTCTTGCAGGCTACACATCCTACGGTATGTGCTGCAGCGAAAAGGAAATCGGTATCAGCGACGACAACAGTGGCATTATGGAAATTACAGATGACCTTGCAAACGGTACTTTAATTAAAGATGCTTATGATGTTGATGATATAATTTTTGAGGTTGACAATAAATCTCTTACAAACCGCCCTGACCTTTGGGGTCACTACGGTATCGCAAGAGAGTTTGCAGCTCTTGCAGGCAGACCCTTAAAGCCTCTTGATAGCGCAGACCTTGCTAAGTACGACTCTTTGCCGAAAATCGACATGAAAATCGAAGACAGCCTTTGCCAGAGATACTCATGTCTTCAGGTTGAAAATATCACAAAGAATGTCAGCCCTGTAAATATGAGAATCAGACTTTTCTATTGTGGCATGAGAAGCATCAACCTCTTAGCAGACCTTACAAACTACCTTATGCTTGAAATGGGTCAGCCAATGCACGCTTTCGACTCAAGAAAGGTTGAAAAGATTCGCATTAAGCGCTTCGACACACCTTTTACTTTCCGTACTCTTGACGGTGTTGACAGAAATATTGACGAAAACACTCTCATGATTTGTAACGACGACACACCTGTTGCTATTGCAGGTATTATGGGTGGCCTTGACAGTGAAATCGTTGACGATACAACGACTCTTACCCTTGAAAGCGCAACATTTAACGCTGTTTCAATTCGTAAGTCAACTGTAAGACTTTCACATAGAACAGATGCTTCAATGAGATATGAAAAGTGTCTTGACCCTGAAATGACAGTTCCGGCTATTGCTCGTTTTGTGAAGCTGCTTCAGGATATTGACAGCGGTGTTACTGTTGTATCTTCTCTCACAGATGAGAAGGCCTTCGAGTACGACAAGGTAAGTCTTAGCTTCGACAAAAACTTTGTTGATCGCTACACAGGTATTGAAATCAGTAACGAAACAATTGTTAAAACTCTTGAAAGCCTCGGCTTTGGCGTTGAGCTTAAGGATGACAACTTCACTGTTGATGTACCGTCATGGAGAGCAACTAAGGATGTAACTATTAAGGCTGATATTATCGAGGAAATTACAAGAATTTACGGCTATGATAACTTCGATGTACACACAACTCAGTCACCTATTTATCCTGTTCGCCCTGCAACTGAAAAGACAGTTGAAGACAAGATAAAGGATATTCTTGTCAAGCGTTTCTCACTGCATGAAATGCATTCATATGTATGGATGTATTATGATGAGTGCAAGGATTTAGGCATTGAAATTGAGGATAATGTTAAGCTTGTTAACGCAACTAACCCCAATATTGAGGTTATCAGAAAGTCAATTATCCCCACTCAGCTTTGCCAGGCTAAGACCAACAGCACCTATGCACCGTCTTTTGGTATCTTTGAAGTAGGCAGAGTTGTTGACGGCTATAAAGAGGACGGACTTTGCAACGAGAAGAAAAAGCTTGCTATTACACTTTTCTCAAAAACAAAGTCAATGCAGGAGCTTTACTTTGAGCTTCGTGATATGCTGGCTACTCTCGCTGCTGACATTAAGCATCTTACACTTTCCTATGAAGCAATCGAGGCTTCACACTGCTATGAGCATCCGAAAAACCTTAACGCCGTTATTCTCGGTGGCAAAAACATCGGTGAAATCGGTATAGTACACCCCAGCGTATCAAAGAAAATCGATAAGAAAGCTAATATTGTTTTCGCTGAAATCGATGTTACTGATTTTGCTGATGCTCAGGCTGAAGCTATTAAGTACGAGGAGCCGTCAAAGTTCCCCGGCATTGAAATTGACCTTTCATTTGTCAGCGATAAATTTGCGCCTATTGGTAAGGCTATTGAGGACGCAAAGTGCGCTCTTATAAAGAAAACTGAGGTTGTTGACACCTATGAAGACGCTAACGGTAAGTCAATTACTTCAAGAATAACCTTTGCACACCCTGAAAAGACTCTTACAAGAGAAGAAGTTATGAGTGTTGTAAACGGTATTATTGCTTCTCTTGAAGCAAAGGGCATCAGCCTTAAGAAATAAGCAATTAAACGCAGAGGCTCGGTCTTCTGCGCTTTTTGCGTACCCTGCCGAATAAAGGCAGCTGTTAGAAAGAATAAAGAAGGGGAGTAGCATATAAATAATTATTTGACATTCTTCTCACCCTTTGTTAAAATGGATAAAAAGGATATGGAGGTATTACTATGTTTACAAAAATTATGTGTTCAATCTTAACATTTCTTATGCCGATTGTTATTTACTTCGGCAATAGAGACATCGCACCGAGCTTTATTAATCCTGAAGCGTTAAAAACAGAAATTGAGTATGTTTATGACAACAGCGATAAAGGCTCTGCTGCCGGTGAAATTACAGTCACATCAAAGAAAGACGGTGACTATGATGTTTATTGGGCAGATGAAAATGGTGATAAAATTTCGACCACAGTTGACGGCTACACAGTTAACATGAGCGAGTTTTTGAGTGTTGAGGTTGATGATGGCGAGGGTACGGCCACTGTTCAGGAATTTACATATATTCCTGAGGAAGCGGAAACTGTTACGGTTTATTTTAAAAATGTAAAATGCGCCCAGATTGACATACCCGAGAATAAAAAGTCTCAAGAAAGCGAACTTCTTTATTCCTTTGGTGTTCTCAGCGATGTTCATTTTGATAGGTACCATTATGCTTTTGCTGATGTTGCTACTCTCACTTTCCCAAATGCTCTGAATTTCCTTCAGAAGCTTGCTGTGTCAATGGTTGCTATGCCCGGTGACCTTTCAAGCTCAGGCGAAGAGGAAGCCTTCCAAAAGTTTAATAATATCACTTCAAACTATAATTTCCCGATTTATACTACAACAGGTAATCATGATGTTAGCGACGAATTTACGCTGAAAAACTGGAATAAATATATAAACAGCGGCGTTTATAGCGAAACGAAAGCAAATGGAGTTTTAACTGTTAGCGATAATAATTTGGATTTTGTATATCAAATTCCCGGAACTGAGGAAGTGTTTGTTTTCTTAAATCAAATCGCTTGGTCATACGGCAATCCCGATCAATCTCGCATACTTGATGACGCTCAGCTTGACTGGCTCGATGCACAGCTTAAGCAGTACCAAAACAAGACAGTCTATCTCTTCTTCCACACCTTTGCTTCTGTTTTTGATGAAAACGGTCAGCCCGGTTGCGGAAACCTTGTAAGTCCTAATGGAGCAACCTATGATCTGCCTTTTACAGCCGGTGCGCCGGACGAGGTGAGATTTAAGTCTATTTTAAATGCCAACAGCAATGTTATTTATTTCAGTGGCCATTCACACTGGGAATTTGCTATGCAAAAGTATAATTCAAAGCTTAATATTGCCGATTATGGTTTAGGTGGAGCTACAAGTGTTCATGTGTCCAGTGTTTCATCACCAAGATTTGCTACAGATAAGAGCAAAGGCTATGATTCTGCAACAATGGAAAAGTCAGAGGGATATTATGTTGAGGTTTACAGCGACAAAATTGTTTTAAACGGTATCGACTTCCTCAAAGGTCAATTCCTTGCTTATGCAACATATGAAATTGACAGATAAATAAAATTAGCTATGGGTAACATGGGACAGGTATTTTTGTGTTGTTGGGCACAAGAGTACCTGTCCCCTGTGGTTTAACTCCTCTTTCTTTTGTTTTTCAATGAAATCTGCTTCGCTTTCTCCCTCCTTGTTCAAGTCCCTTTTTACTTTCTACATAAAATAAAAAAAGAACCAATTTTTACATTGATTCTTTTCTCTGGCCCGCATGAAGGGACTTCGTCTCGGCACTGTCGTGCCTATCGCCTCGCTACGCTCGTTGCCACGTCGGCGAAAACAGTCCACCGGACTGTTTTCTTCCGAAAGCTTCGCTTTCTCCCTCCTTGTTCAAGTCCCTTTTTACTTTCTACATAAAATAAA
>CAYWKY010000145.1:0-4909 GCA_964458915.1 uncultured Faecalibacterium sp. | reverse complement strand
GCCGGTTAAGTATTGATAAATAGTTTTGATGCCAATTTACAAAGCTTAACAAAAAATTAAAAGAGAGAGAGATAATATGATAGAATTTAACGGCGTATCAATGAGATATAAGACAAACGGTGTCGTCGCTCTTGATAATGTAAATGTCAAAATAGACGCAGGCGAATTTGTCTTTATTGTCGGCGCATCAGGCGCAGGCAAAAGCTCATTTTTAAATGTAATTATGGGTCAGGAGAATGTTGACGCAGGTTCTGTTACAGTTGGAAATTATAACCTTCAGCGAATGAAGAAAAGGGATTTGCCATATCTTCGCCGTATGTTAGGTATAGTTTTCCAGGACTTCCGCCTTATTCCCAAAATGACCGTTTATGATAATGTTGCTTTCGCCCTGAGAGTTATAGGCATGGGCGAGAAAAAAATCACGAAAAGAGTGCGTTATGTTTTAAAGCTTGTTGACCTTTCGGACAAGCACGATTGCTTCCCGAACCAGTTGTCCACAGGTGAAAGACAGCGTGTTGCCATTGCAAGAGCTCTTGTAAACAACCCCAGTGTTATTATTGCCGACGAGCCGACAGGTAACCTTGACCCGGTGCTTTCAAGCGATATTATGGGACTATTTGATAAGATAAACTCTTTGGGTGCAACGGTTGTAGTTGTAACTCATGACTTGGAGCTTGTTCATCAATTTGACCACAGAATTGTCACAATTGAAAACGGTAAAATCGTTTCCGATGTACCGGCAAGAACCAAAGCTTCGGTTGCTCCTCACAGACCTGAGCCTATAAAAAAGGTAAGCGTAGCTGAGGAAGCTCCAAAGGAAGGCAAAGAAGAAATGCCGGAGCAAGGCTCACCAAATGAGGAGAACTCAAACGGGTACTCACAAGCACAGGAGGTAAGCGATAATGGCTGATAAGAAAAACAAAAATCAGAAAGGTAAGCGCAAGACCTCAGGTGGACTTAACACAAGTTATCTGACAAAAATGGGCATTCATAACATGATTGCCAACCGCAGTATGTCAGTGTCGTCTATTAGTGTGCTTACAGCGTGCCTGCTGTTGGTAGGACTTTCAATGATTATACTTCTCAACATTCAAACCCTGGTTAAGGATATGGAAAAGCAAAATGTTGTTGTTGCTTTTGTTGAGGACGGTGTTGATGATGTTGCTACGGCAAAAGTGGGCGAGGAATTAAAGAATATCCCCGATGTTATTGCTGTGGAATTTGTTTCAAAAGAGCAGGGCTATGAGGAACAGCTTGAGGAATTTGGCGTTGATGAGGGACTTTTCGACGGAATTATAGAAAATCCTCTGCCAGATTCATATAGAATTTCAGTTGGTAATTTGGAAAACTTTAACTCAACTCTTGCTACTATAGAAGCTGTTGAAAATGTGCAGTCAGTGCGTGAGAGCCACGAGCTTGTAAATCAAATTTCAACGCTGCAAAAATCTGTCACCGCCATATGTTTGGTACTTGTGGTAGTTCTCGGTATCGTGTCTTTGTTCATTATTTCAAACACTATAAGAATAACCATGGTGTCGAGAAAAATAGATATTCAGGTTATGAAAAGCGTTGGCGCAACCAATATGTTCATTTGTTGGCCGTTTATGATTGAGGGTATATTTATAGGTATTGTTTCGGGTACCTTGGCGCTTATTATAACAGTGGCCGTTGAACGCTTTGAGGGAATATCAATGAATTCATTGCTTCAAATGTTCGGCAGTCAGGGCATATCTCTCATGGATTATCTGCCACTTCTCGTTTTAGGATACTTTGTTTCCGGCATACTTTTAGGCTCAATCGGTAGCCTGTTCTCCATAAGAAAGTATCTTAAAAAAGAGGGTAGCGAAGCAAACGATATATAAAAATCGGCAAGGGTGATATTTTATCACCCTTGTTAGTGGTGTTTAGACCTATTTATTAATAGGGAGGAAATGGAATGAAAGGCAAAAATAGAATAATCAGTTTACTTCTTTGCTTGGTATTGTTGGCTACTTCATTGGTTATTACCCCTGATTTGTTTGTCGCCTATGCTAAAACAAAAAATGAATTGGAAAATGACATTGCCGAATATGATAAACAAATTGACGCAGCTCAGGATAAACTGAATGACCTTAAAAAGAAAAAGGAAAAACAGCAGGAATATCTTGAAACTCTTGAAGAACAAATCAGCGTAATGAAAGAAAAGGGCAACGCTATTCAAACTCAGATTAATGTTATTGACGAGGAAATCAGCGAGCTTAACGCTCAGCTGAAGCAGCTTGGCAGCGAAATTGTTTTGATTGAGGAAGATATAGAAAAAACTCAGGCTAATATTGAGGAAAACGAGGCTAATATTGCTTCTTCAAGTGAGCTTCTTGCTCAAAGAATCAGAGTCGCATATATGCAGGGGGACGATTCAACCTTGCAGATACTTTTAGGTGCAGATTCACTTGCGTCATTTCTCACAAGACTTGAAATGATGAAAAGAACCTCAGAGTCAGATAAAAAGCTTATCGATGAGTTTAAGGCTAATGTTATTGAGCTTGAACAGGATAAGAAAAAGCTTGAAGCTGACAAAGAAAAGTTAAGTGGTAAGAAAACAGAGCTTGACCTTAAAAAGGACGAGGCTGTTGAAAAGAAAAAAGATCTTAAAGCTAAAAAAGCCGAGCAGGACAAAGCAAGGAAAGAGCTTGAAAAGAACTATGAAAGAATAGATGAGTATGTTGCGGAGCTTGATAAGTCGAGCAAAGCCTATAAAACATATATTTCAAAGCTCGAAAGCGACAAAAAGAAAGCTGATGCTGAAATTGACAGAATACTCAGCGAGTACTACGCCACATCAAATCAGCAGGCAACTACACTTCAAGGCAATAACGCTAACCCGACAACTAAGCCATCAAGCGGTGGCAGTAGTGGAAGTTATAACACAAGTGACACTTGGGCATGGCCTATAGGTAATCGTTGGTGCTATATAAGTTCAGGCTTTGGTAACAGAGATGCCAGCATTAGCGGCTGGAAATTCCATGGTGGTATCGACCTTGCGGGCGGTAACGGCGCACTTGAAGGCGCACCTGTATATGCTACAAGAGCCGGTAAGGTTATTACGGCTATTACCAGTAACACAGGCTATGGAATTCATGTGCTTATTGACCACGGTGACGGCTATTCCAGCCTTTATGGACATATGTTAGTTAGATATGTGAACGCAGGTGACACAGTGGCAAAGGGTCAGATGATAGGCAGAGTTGGCGACACAGGTAATTCGAGGCGCGCGCATCTTCATTTTGAGATTCGCTATTATGGGGAAAAGAAAAATCCGCTAAATTATGTTAAAAATCCGAACTGACAATTAACTAAAGGAGTGATAAGGTGGCAAAGAGAATACTTTGTATTTTACTAAGCTTCACCATGGTGTTTACAGCGCTTGCGTTTTCAGCGCCGAATAACACAGCTTCGGCTGCAACTAAGACGGAGCTTGAAGACAAAATAGACGAGATAGACGATAAAATTGCGGCAAACAAAAAGAAGCTTGATGAACTCAAGAATAAAAAGGAGTCGCAAAAAGAATATCTTGATACACTTGAAGAACAGATTGAAGCTGTTGAAAGCAAAGCAATTAATCTTCAAACTCAAGTTAGTGTTGTTGATGAGGAAATAAGCGCACTTAATAAGCTCCTCAAGCAGCTCGGTAGTGAAATAACCATTCTTGAAGAAGAAATCGCTAAGATAGAGAAGAAGATAACCCAAACTAAAAACAATATCGAGGAAACCAGTGACCTTTTGGCTCAGCAAATCAGAGCCGCATATATGGGTTCAAATGAGTCAACACTTAAAATACTTTCGGGTGCTGATTCGCTGGCATCATTTTTAACCAGACTTGAAATGATGAAGCGTACCTCGGAAAATCAGAAGCAGGTTATCGATGACTTCAAAGCTAAAGTAACTGAGCTTCGTGCTCAGGAAAAAGAGCTTGAAGAGGACAAAAAGTCCTATGACGATAAAAAGACAGAGCTTGAATTGAAAAAAGATGAGAAGGTCGAGAAAAAAAGCGAGCTTCTCACAAAGCAGGCTGAATATAAAAAGACAATGAACAGCCTTGAAAGTAAGTATGATGAAATAGAAAAATATATTGAATCTCTTGACAAAACAGGCAACGCTTACCAAAGCTATATTAAGGAGCTTGAAAGCGAAAGACAGGCAGCTGACGCTGAAATCGACAAAATTCTCAGCCAATACTATGCCACATCTAACTCTCAGTCAACAACTCTTGCGGGTAACAACGCTAATCCTACAACCACAACAAAGCCGGTCGGTGCAGGTGGCAACTACACATCTAACGCATCGTGGGGTTGGCCCTTGGGCAACGCAAGCTGTTATATAAGCTCAGGGTACGGCTACAGAAGCGCAAGTATTTCGGGTAATAGCTTCCATGGTGGTATTGATATTGCCGGCGGCGGAATTACGGGCAAGCCTGTTTATGCGTCGAGAGCCGGTAAAGTTATCACGGCCATTACCAGTAACAGCGGCTATGGTATACATGTGCTTATTGACCACGGCGACGGATATTCCAGCCTTTATGCTCATATGTCAGTTAGATATGTGAACGCTGGTGATACAATTTCAAAGGGTCAAATGATAGGCAGAGTTGGCAGTACCGGCAATGTAACAGGACCGCATCTTCACTTTGAGGTGCGTTACTATGGTGAGAAAAAAAATCCGGCTAATTATGTTAAAAAGCCGTAATATTTGTCATGTTGAGGGATAGAAAGCCTATCCCTCAGTTTTGCATTTTATGTAAAGGGGAGAATTGACAGTGAGCAAAAAAATCTCTTTGGGTATTTCATTGGGAATATCACTTATTTTGGCGGTAGTTTCCTGCTTTTCAACTTATTTTTATATAAAAAAGCAATATAATGAAACTCTTCAAGGT
>CAYWKY010000144.1:0-4933 GCA_964458915.1 uncultured Faecalibacterium sp. | reverse complement strand
TTGGCACACCAAGATACAAAACAAGCACACCACTCCACACGAGAACCAAATCCATACCACGACCAGTAAGGCTGTCCGCCAACATTTCCTACTTGCGAAAGGGCAATGCTAACGATTTGGTCATTGCTTGTAGCAATTCCATACAATACTCCGGACCACAACTGATTATTTTCATCTTTTGTCAAATCAGCAAGGAAGTCCTTCTGCTCCTGATTGAAGTTATACTGTGCAGCCATTTCATCTATGGTTTTATGGGATACCGTCACATACAGATAGGTACGGGAAACGGTAGTTTCTGTCTGCACGATATTTCCGTGTCCGTCATCGGTTTCCGTAATTTCCGTTTCTGTTTTCGTTTCAGTTCTCGAACTGATTTCGTTCATCTCCCAAAATATATCTTTTAATAGTTGCTTTTTGGTATCGTCCATAGTCGCAACTTCCATAGGATTGTCCGGGTCTGTATTAACCTTTACGGAATAAACTGAAAGAACTTCTTTCCAAACTGCACGACTGCCACTCATTTCAAGTACGTCATACGAGGTGGTATTTACAATCTCATCAAGTCGATTATCGTATTCCACATTGATTTCTTGTACTACTGTCTGCATCGTTTGTCCCGTTCCGGAATCCTCACCGGAGAAGAAAATACCATAAACAGAACCGGCAATAAGACCTACCAAGCATAGGACAATAATGATTACAACTGCTATCCAACCTCCGGCTGCGATTGCAGATACCAGTGCTTTTGTTCCTGCAATGATAGCCTTTACTGCTGCAATCGTTGCTTTGACCGCTGCTTTCACTGCTGTTGCAGTCGCTTTGGCGGTTGCTTTGGCTGCCTGAGCTGCTTTTTGTGAAGCCTTAACTGTTGCTTCGGCTGCTTTCTTCGTGGCTTTTGCGGTCTGCTGTGTCGTTTTAATGGCTGCCTTAGAAGTCTGTTCGGCAGTCTTAACCGATTTGGCAGTTGCTTTCGTTGTTTTCGCAGAAGTTTTGATTGTCTTTTTACCGGCTGACCTGACAGACTCCTTAATTGTAGTGTTCGATTTAGGTGCAGTTTTGATACTTTTTCGCCCGTTGTAGACCGTTGATTGCTTCTCCATAGACTGCGTTGCACGTTTCTCTTTGAAACGGTTAATAGCGTCTTTTCCTTTCTGATAGTTTTCTTTGGTATTTTTCACGCCCTTACGACCAGCCTTGTCAAATTGGCGGATACCTTCATAAACCACACTTTCTGTTCCGGAAGAAAATTTATCAGAAGCATATTCTTCTGCGGTATGCTCATTTGCATTAACAGAATGTTCCGCTTTCTCTTTGGTAGAAACATAGGCTTGTTTCATTCGCTCTGAAGCAACTGCTGCCTTATCAATGGTCTTAATCGTACCTTTGACTTTATCCCTTGTCTTTATATCAGCCATTCAAATCCTCCTTTCCAAAAGTTTTGTTTTATCCTTACTGAACACGCTTTGCGACAACTACCATTCTTCCGTTTTTCTGCGAATACTCACAAGTGGACAGCGTAATCAGTTTATCGCCATATTCAGCGGATACACCGGTATCATAAAAAGATAACTCTTTGCATTTCTCAACATAGGCATTGAAATCTTCCTTTGTATCAGCCTGAACGAACTGATAATACTTAAAACTCTTAGGACTGTCTGTATATACGACCGTCTTAAATGCAGCGATTATCTCATATTCATAATGCTCTACAAGGGTATCAAATGTGATAGTCTTGTGCTTCTCCCAAAAGGCTTTTTCTTTGTATTTGGTAAGGGCAGAGAACATCGAACCGTTCTTCATATTATGACCGTAGATAACAACGTTGTCAGAGGGAGTAATCACATTACAGTTTTCCTGAACATAAGGGCAGCCATAGTCAGAGTATGTCTTATCAAAACTGTGTTTAAGGTAGAAGTTCGGCTCATTTACCGACTGCATTACCGGATAATTGATTTTGGTATCGTCAATTCTAATCCAACCAACCATATCTTCGTTCTGCTCATACAACTCTGCATATTCTTTCAATGCACTTGTTTCATCAGAAATCTCGGCATCTTCTGTTTCAGAACCGGCTTCAACTATATCCACAAGTTCTTCATATACTTCATTCTGCTTTGCTGTATCCCGATAATAGCGGTAAATCATAACGCCACTGAGCAGCATAAGGAATAAGAATATCCCGATAATAGATACATATATATTTTTCTTCATAGCGTAATCCTTTCTAAAAGCAGAGCGAAGGTTATACACCTTCGCCCGGTTTTGTGGTCATCAATTTATAAAGTTTCGTATTTCGTGGGAACTTATTGGCAAACGGAACGAGGGAACTGCCTACCTTAATAAGTCCGTGTCCGGCTTCCACATTGGTGATATAAGACATCTGAAGGTCAGAAATATTAAGGAGTTTTGCAAGTTCCAATCTGTCCGTAGATGCCTGATTGAGCATAATAATAAACTCAGAGTTGGCGAGCATTGTCCTAGCAGTGTGGCTCTGCAAAAGGTCATCCACATTCTGTGTAATACCGGTTGCATAAGCACCATACTTTCTTACTCGTTTCCAAAGGGTAAAGAGGAAGTTGGCAGAATACTCGTGCTGGAACAACAGATAGATTTCATCAATAAAGATAAAGGTGTGTTTTCCTTTTGCTCGGTTCTCTGTGATACGGTTAAGGATTGAATCAAGAACTACAAGCATACCGATAGGCATAAGTTGTTTACCCAAATCAAGAATGTCATAGCAAATCAATCGGTTATTGGTATCCACATTTGTCGGCTTTGCAAAAGTGTTCAATGAACCGTGTGTGAAAAGTTCGATGGCAAGTGCTATCTCTTTTGCTTCCGGTTCGTCCTGCTTTAAGAGTTCTGCTCTAAAGTCCTGCAAGGTAGGAACTTCGCCCTGATAATCATTTTGCTGATAGGTGCGATATACACTTGCAGTACAACGGTCAATGATGGATTTCTGCTTTGCTCCAAGATTGCTTCCACCAATGAGCTGCTCACAAAGGGACATAATAAACTCTGATTTCAAGATAACCGGGTTTGCACCATCTCCGTAGTCTTTGTTCATATCCATAGCGTTGATATGATTGTCCGATGTTGCAGAAATGTTGATAACCTCTCCGCCCATTGCATTTACAAGTGGAGAATATTCTCGTTCAGGGTCGATGATGATAATATCAGCATCACCGGAAAGCACTAAGTTTGTGATTTCTCCCTTTGCTGCAAAGGACTTACCACCACCGGAAACACCGAGAATAAAGGAGTTACCATTAAGCAGTTTCTTTCGGTCTGCGATAATCATATTTTTACTGATTACATTCTGCCCGTAATAAATACCGTTTTCGTGGCGAATATCCTGAACCCTGAACGGGATAAAGACTGCCAGCGATTCTGTGGTAAGTGTACGGAAAGCATCAATCTTTCTCGTTCCAAAAGGCATTACGGTATTCAATCCGTCCATCTGCTGATACTTCAAAATACCAAACTGGCACAAGTGCTTTCTCGCAGTAGTCAGCAATGCTTCCGTATCATTATCAAGCTGCTCTTTGGAGTCCGCAGTATGAACCATTGTGAGTACAGCGAACATCATTCGCTGATCACGAGTAGTGAGGTCATCAAGGAACTCCTTCATTTCTCTTTTCTGCTGCTCCATATCATAAGGAACGGTTGCTGAGAAGTTGTTGTTCTGATTCTGTTTTCTCTGCCAGTTTGTGATATTTGTTTCTACACCAAGAAGTCTGCTTTCGGCTTCTCGCACTGCTTCGTCCGTAGGAATCGGTACAACATCAATCGACATCATCAGGTTGCGATTCATATCTGTAAGTTCTGCCACCATACTGTCTTTGATATAGGAAGCATACTCACGCAAGAAAAGGACCCTTCCATAACGGTTTCCCATTTTGAAGTAGTCCTTTTCAAATTCCAATGTGTCAGGACACACATAATCTTTGAAGTCGTGTCCCTTTTTTCGTGTTTCCTTAATATCGAAGTGGTAAGAACTTTCTTCACCCACTCGATAGAAGTCGTGAAAGATACGAAGTCTTTCATCTGTTTCAAGTTCTGTGCAAATGCTTCCAAGTCGGCTGAAATGAGCAATCAAATCTGCACCGACACGAGCAAAATAAGTTCTTGCATCTTCCAAGTTCTTTTTATTTACGGAAATCGTAACATATTTATCCTGAACAATGGAATTAGCACCGGTTGCTTTTTCCAAAAGCATTTTATTATATTCCTCTCGATACATATCGAGGTCATCGCCAACGGTAGGAATAAGGATTGTCTTTTCAAAATCCAATTTATTCAGGCGGCGATTGTTGATTGTGATTTTTGTGGTCGCACCACTATCAAAGGAATTGAGAAGTTCCGAGTATTCAAGGAACATTGCTTCTTTATCTTCACGACTGGCAACTGCATAGTTAATGTCCGTAAACTTAAATGTCTTTGAATACTTATCTTTTCCGACTTTGAAAACACCATCATCATAGATGGCTGCTATCGGAATTGCGTCCTGAACGCCTTTCGGAACTCTGAATGTTTCTTTTTCCTGTTTCATCAAGTTATTAAGTGTTTTAATCATTCGACTTTAATACCTCCTTGTTTTTCTGTTCAATGCTTGGCTTCATTACTTCGTAATAAGTGTTGGTGGAATGAAACATCAGTCTTTTCGGCATTAAAAACTCTGATTTGATAAATGCCCATACAAATTTTTCTGCGGTCATTCCGTTATATTTGATAAAGCCAAGTGCTGCAAAAGGGGCAGCTCCCACTACACACATCCACGATACTGTTTCCGTCCCCACATAAGGTTTCAGTAAGAAATACAGACCTACTGCAACCACACAAGCACAGACAGAAAAAATGAACTGTCTAAGCGACAGTCCAAAAAACATCGACTCTGTGTAATTTCGTATTTCTCTGTTGATTTTTACTTCCA
>CAYWKY010000143.1:0-4978 GCA_964458915.1 uncultured Faecalibacterium sp. | reverse complement strand
ATTTATGGTCGGCTTTCATCATGCCTTGCATAACATAAATAAGGTCACGGAAAATGGTAGGTGCATTCTTCGGCGGCTGTCCCAACACTACATACGGCGAAAGCGTTGCTTGTGTTGCTATAACAAAGAACGCTTCTGTTGCAACAATCAGAGCAGCGGCTGTTGGCGCAATGCTCATTTCATTCTTCTCACCCTTTGTCGCTTTTGTTGACTCAATCCCCGCTTGCGTAATGGGTGGTGTATGTATGGCTCTTTACGGCTTCATCGCTGTTTCAGGTCTTAAGATGATTCAAAGCGTTGACCTTGAAGACAACAGAAACCTTTTCACTGTTTCTGTTATTCTCATTGCCGGTATCGGTGGTCTCACCCTTAACTTTGGCAAAATCACAATTACAGCAGTTGCTTGTGCTCTTATTCTTGGTATTCTTACAAACCTTGCCCTTGGCAAAAAGCAAGCAGCTCCGGCAGAAGATGCTGAATAATTAGGTTGGTTTAATAAATTAAACAGCACAGTCTTTCTTAAAGGTTAGACTGTGCTGTTGTGTTTTTCGTAAATTAATTGAATTTTGCCCTTATACCACAAAACTTTGAAAAAAGCTCAGTACAACCTTACTAATTACACCACTTCAATTACATCTTTATCTTCGCTTTTTTCGGCTTTGATGTTTGCGACGGTTTTAGTCTTCTTTATCTTTGCTTTGCCGCTTTCCTTTCTCTCCTTGTCCATAAGCTTTTTATACGGCATGAGCATACCCTCATTCATCTTGTTGCCCATTTTAGATTTGATTTTATCGCTTGACAGCATTGCACCTACAAGGTACATAGCAACTAATCTGCCCTTTTGCTTTTGAGGGAAATCATATTGTCCATGCTCTTTATAGAATTTATGGTCGGCTTTCATCATGCCTTGCATAACATAAATAAGGTCACGGAAAATCTTCATACCGCCTACTCCGTAGAAATTAGCCGGCTGAATATAGCTGTTTTTCAATGCGTACATAAGTGTGTCTGCCATGCGGTCAATTGAGGAGTCAGCGTTAAATTCATCTGAGGCTATGCCTGCAAGAAAGTTGCCGCCAACCTCTGCTCTGCCCTCTAAAATCATACGCAAATTCATTTCCTTTGAGTATTCACCTGAAACAAGATAAGCTACAGGCATACCCATTGTCACAGTTCTATGGCCGTTGCAAAACTGTCTGTCGTCGTACATTTTAAATGTTGAGCCGAGAGAATGATCTTTAATTGTGAAAGCGTAGACAATAGCGTCTGCACTTTGAATTTCCTTTCTCAAAAACTCGTCAAAGCCATCTTTATAAACACATTTTCCGTCTACAGCGCAGTTAAAGCAACCAAGGCAGCCGCCCTTAAATGGATATTCGGCAATGTTGACAACTCTCGAATGTATAGGAAGAACGGCTCTGAAGCGGTTTATCATGTGGCTAAGCTGAGTGTCGCCCTCTTTTAAGTCGGCAACAATAACCACATCACCTCTGCCTTTTTCGTCTTTTGCTTCCGGTACTGTGACACTGCTTAAGGCTTTAGGCTCAGCGAAGGGTACTATCGGCTCGCTGTAATCGTTTTCCTTGCACCAAAGAACATATTTAAAAAAGTCTATTGCATCCTTTTGACCCTTTTCAGTGGTAAGGTCATCCATATCCGCTGACAGACCCTTAACAAATTTCATGCCCATATCATGACAGTTGTCCTCAATATATCTGTGAGCTGTTATGTCCCAGAAATGCTTTGAGGTGGTGATTTGCGTTGCAAATTTTCCTTTGACATCGACCTGATTCTCTTTCATAAGCTCAATGAATCTGTGAAGCTGACTGGGGGCAATAAAGGTGTAAACCGGATATGAAAATATAATAAGCTCCGCCCATGAAATACTTTCTTTTGCTGAGGTGAAATCTCTTTGGAACTTTTTAATAAGTTGACCGGCGTGAATAACCTTGTAGCTATGCTCAGGGTACTTAAGAGCTAAATAGTTGAGAGTTTGAAGTGTAATGCTGTATTTACCTTTGGGACTTCCGTTGATAATAAGAATATTCATATTTTCTTTCCTGCCTTAAAAGTTTTCTTTGTCTAATAATATCATATATTGGTGAAAGGGTCAATAAATGCACATTAAGATTGGAAGATTTGGTATAAATTCATTGTAAAATTTCCTTTGTTATGTTATTATAAAAGGGCAAGAAATAGAAATATTGTTTCTTGCAGGAGGAGAAAAATATGAATAAGCTACAAAACAAGAAAACATCCGGCTTTAGGATGTGGACCCTTGTTTGGGGTCTTGGTCTTGCCGGGCAAATTTGCTGGAACATGGAAAACCAGTGGTTCAACACCTTTGTTTACACCAAAATAGGCAAAGACCCTTCAATTATTACGGGTATGCTTATTTGCAGCGCTATGGCTACCACCTTTGCCACATTCTTTTTTGGCACTTGGGCTGACAGAACAGGAAAAAGACGAACCTTTATTTCCTTAGGCTACATACTTTGGGGTATCTTTACTATTTGCTTTGGTTTGACAGAGTTTATATCTAAAGACCTTTATGTTTTAGCCGGAATTAGCGTAGTTGTTGCCGACACTGTTATGAGCTTTTTCGGCTCAATGGGCAACGACGCAGGCTTTAACACATGGACGACAGATATTTTAACAGACAATAACCGTGGCCAAATCGGTGCAGCTCTTGCAACTCAGCCTGTTTTAGGTACTATTATCGGTACCGTTGTAGGCGGCCTTCTTGTGGGTGAGGACAACAACTATATGCGTCTTTTTGTTACAATGGGCGTTTTTGTCATATTATTTGGCATTATCTCCCTTGTTTTCCTTAATAAAAACGACGATATTGAGCCGTCAAAAAGAGGCAGCTTTTTTAAGCAGTTTATTAGCGTTTTTAACTTCAAGGAGTTCTTCAAGCTTAAGGAGCTTGTTTGGGTAAATATCGCCGTTGCTGTTTTCTTTATCGGCTTTAATGTTTACTTCGCTTATATCGGCAACTACATTATATATTATCTCGGTTACACTGCCGACATGATGGGAATTATAGAGGCGGTGCCTTTGGTTCTGTCCATGCTGACAGCTATACCCGCGTCCCACCTTATTAATAAGAATAAGCATGTGCCTTTGTCAATCTTTGCAATTGCAATAAATATCCTTGGTCTTCTCGTTCTTGCGCCTATTACACCGGATATGGTTGACAACACACAGATTTTCAATTTTAGACTATGGCTTGGCATCTTCCTTGTAGGCGTAGGCTATGTGACAATTTTGCAAACCACAAAGGTTTGGACTAAACAGCTTTATCCCGAAAACAGCAAGGGTCAGTTCGAGGGTATATGGATACTTTTCTTCGTGCTTATCCCTATGATAGGCGGTTCGTTTATCGGTGAGGCTGTTGTAAAAACAAGCGGTGAGGTCATTTTAAATGAGCTTAGCGGTCAAACAGAATATATACCCAACGGTAATATTTTCTTCGTTGGTGCAATTGTTATCCTCTTGTCGATGCTGCCTATAATTATGACAAGAAAATATAACAAGAAAAGAATTGGTGAAAGCTGAGAGGTGATTTTTTTGGCAAAGGATTGCTGTGAGCAATGTGCATATTATGATTATGATGAGGAATATGACGAATACTATTGCTCGGTTAATTTAGACGAGGACGAAATGGAAAAATATATGAGTGGAAACATGGATTCCTGCCACTATTTCTCGCCCTATGATGAATATAAAATTGTAAAAAAACAGAATTGAGGACTATAATATGAAATCACTTAAATACTTATACAAAATCGGCAGAGGCCCATCATCGTCACACACAATGGGTCCCGATAAAGCCGCACGCTATTTTAAAAACACCTATTGTGATGCGGATAGCTATAAGGTTATTCTTTACGGCTCTCTTTCCAGCACAGGTAAGGGACACAAAACCGATGAGGCTATTCTCGACGTGTTTAAGGATAAGGATATAGAGCTTGTTTTCGGCCCCTTTGAAACGGAAAATCTTCCTCACGAAAACACAATGGAGTTTTTCGCTTTTAAAAATGGAAAAGAAATAGCAAGAGAACGCATTATGAGCGTCGGTGGCGGTCAAATAGTTATTGAGGGTAAGCCTGAGCTTTCAGAGCAGGAGGTTTATTCTTTAGAATCCTTTAGCCAAATTGCAGATTATTGCAGCAGTCACAACATTCGTCTGTCTGATTTCGTTGAAATGAATGAGGGTAAGGAAATATGGGATTATCTCCACGAAATTTGGAAAGCAATGAAAAATGCTGTTAATGAGGGACTTTCAACTAAAGGTGTTCTTGACGGTGGTTTAGGTGTTGAAAGAAAGGCTCAGTTCCTTTATAATCAGTCTCATATAGATGAGAGTGAAGTGACAAAGGAAAACCGCTTAGTTTGCGCCTATGCTTTCGCTGTCAGCGAGCAAAACGCAGGCGGGGGAGTAATAGTCACTGCGCCTACCTGTGGTGCTTGTGCCGTGTTGCCAAGTGTATTGAAATATATGCAGGACAAAAAAGGTTTTAGCGACGACGATATATGCCGTGCTCTTGCTGTTGGTGGACTTGTGGGCAACCTTGTTAAAACAAACGCATCTATTTCCGGCGCTGAGTGTGGCTGTCAAGCAGAGATTGGCACAGCCTGCTCAATGGCTGCTGCGGCGCTTTGTGAGCTTTTCCATATGGGCATAGGTCAAATTGAATACGCTGCCGAGGTGGCAATGGAGCATATGTTAGGCTTGACCTGCGACCCGGTTTGCGGTCTTGTTCAAATCCCCTGCATTGAGCGCAACGCTGTTGCCGCAATGAGAGCTATTAACGCATTATCTCTCGCTAACTTCCTTTCAACCACAAGAAAGATAAGCTTTGACACTGTTGTTGAAACAATGTATAAAACAGGTAAAGACCTCAACGCAATTTACAGAGAGACTTCTCAAGGCGGTCTTGCTGCCACATATACTCATCCGGGTTCATAAAAT
>CAYWKY010000142.1:0-5020 GCA_964458915.1 uncultured Faecalibacterium sp. | reverse complement strand
CCATAGCCCCTCTTGTGGAAAAAATGAGCATAAATAAGCTTATGCTTGAGAGTGAAAGAGTTACAGTTGCGGTGTATAACGATATAAAGAGTATTTTTTCTTCTTGCCAAGTTGTTTGCGACGGTGAGTTAGACAAGCAAATAAACTCTATCAGAATGACAAAAAATGAAGCTGAGGTTGATAAAATTATAAAGGCTCAGCGTATTGCCGAAAAAGCCTTTGAGCATATGCTCACATTTATCAGTGAGGGCAAAACTGAAAGAGAAATTGCTCTTGAGCTTGACTACACTATGCTTCGTGGCGGAGCAGATGCCTTGTCCTTTGAAACTATTGCTGTCAGCGGCAAAAACAGCTCACTTCCTCACGGAGTACCCTCAGATAAAAAAATTGAGAAGGGTGACTTCATCACTATGGATTTCGGCGCTGTTACTGAATTTTATCATAGCGATATGACCCGAACTGTTGCTGTAGGTGAGGTTTCCACAAAGCAAATTGAGGTTTATGAAACTGTTCTTGAGGCGCAGCTTAAAGGTCTTGAGGCTGTTCGTGCCGGTGTACCCTGCCGAGATGTTGACGCTGTTGCAAGAGATATAATAACAGCTAAAGGTTATGGTAGCTACTTCGGTCATGGCCTTGGTCACGGTGTTGGTGTTGAAATTCATGAAAGCCCGTCCTTAAATCCTTCGAGCAAGGCTATTCTTGAGGCTGGTCATATAGTGACAGTTGAGCCGGGCATATATCTTCCCGGTGAGTTTGGTGTCAGAATTGAGGACATGGCCTTTGTTACTCAGGACGGCTGCAAAAATTTGACTTTAGCAGAAAAGAAGCTAATAATACTGTAATATTTACAAATACTTAGCGAACAGGTGTTTACTATGTACGAAAATGAGATAAAAAAAGAAGTCGCTTTACTTGTTAGTGTTGACACAGGGGAATTTGATGCCGAGGTGTCAATTGACGAGCTTGAAGAGCTTGCACATACAGCCGGAGCTGAAGTAATCGGCAAGGTAATACAAAGAAAAGAAGCACCCGAAAAGGCTACCTTTGTGGGTGTGGGCAAGCTCGCTGAAATTATAGCTTTTATAGAAGCTAATGAAGTTGACCTGCTTATATTTGACAGTGAGCTTTCACCCTCACAGCAAAGAAATCTTGAAAGATTGACTAAGGTTAGAGTTATTGACAGAACTATGTTGATTCTCGACATTTTTGCCGCAAGAGCAAGGACCAGCGAAGGTAAGCTTCAAGTTGAGTTAGCTCAGTTGAAATATTCTCTTCCCCGTCTTGCAGGTCAAGGTGTTGCTCTTTCAAGACTTGGTGGCGGTATCGGCACAAGAGGTCCCGGTGAAACAAAGCTGGAAAGCGATAAAAGACATATAAGACGAAGAATCGATAAGCTTCAGCAGGAACTTGATTCTTTGGAAAAACGAAGAAATCAAATGCGCCGCAGAAGAGAAAAAGACGGTGTTCAAACTGTTGCAATCGTTGGTTATACAAATGCAGGCAAGTCAACTCTTATGAACGCCTTAACTCAAGCAGGTGTACTTGCGGAAAATAAGCTCTTTGCAACTCTTGATCCAACCTCAAGAGCCTTGATACTTCCCGACGGAAGACAGGTTATGCTCGTTGACACTGTAGGTTTAATAAGACGATTACCCCATAAATTAGTTGAAGCCTTTAAATCTACTCTTGAAGAAGCGGCTGAGGCAACGGTTATTCTCAATGTCTGCGATGCCAGCGACGAACATTCAGCGGAGCATCTTGAAGTTACAAGAGAGCTTTTAAATGAGCTTGGCTGTGAAGGCAAGCCTATTATTAGTGTCATGAATAAATGCGACCTTGTAGGGGACATTTATTCAATGCCTACCTTTGGAAAAACTGTTATGATTTCTGCGCTTAAAGAGAGAGGCTTCGATGAGCTTCTTGAGGCTATATTAAAAGAACTCCCCCCAACAAGACGCAAGGCTGAGCTTTTAATTCCTTTTTCAGCCGGTGCTATTGCGGCCAAAATAAGAAAAGACGGTGTCGTTGAGGAGGAAGAGTATAGACCCGAAGGACTTTATATGAGAGCTGTTATAGATATGATGCTATTATCTCAGATAAAGGATTATATAATATCTGAAGAATAATTTATGGCGCAAAGCCGACCATGAAGCCGTCTAATTCAACAGAGCAAATATCTCCGCCGACAACAACGCCATCATAAACTAAAATGTTGCCGTGAATAACACCGTCCGTGTTTTCGTAGCCGGGATAATTTAAAATCTCATAGCTCCACGCTTTGACTCTTTTACCTTTGTATTTTTGAAGGTCGAGACCTTGAGATTTTTGAAGCTGATTATATTCCTCATATGTTTCGTCGAATTCCTGGGGAATCACAACCTCTTTAACTTGGAGTGGATCTGTGCTTATTTCCCAACCAAATTGAGAGAAAAAAGCTATTCTTTCCTCGGCGTTACCGGCTCGCATATTTACTCCGCCGATTTTTGAGGCAGGAGTGCTCGCAGAGTTAGACACGGAGATTATTCCGCCAATAACGGCAAAAAGGCAAATTATAGCCGCCGCAGCATAATATTTCAACTCTTTCCTTTTAAGAGAAACAACAAACATAATGATTCCACCAATCAAATAAAATAACTTAGTAATTTATATGCTCGGTAATTTATAATAGAACTGTTAAATGTTCTTAAGAATCAATTCTCGGAGGAACCCATGGATTATATCCCTTATAACTCATTAAATACACTGCATAAAAGTAAATTCGGTGCTATGCGTGAGGGTGAAAACCTTGTGTTTAAGGTTGTTTTGCCCCGTTCGCTGAGCTGTAGCGGTGTAGACCTTGTTATTAAAAGCGACAATGGAAATTATGAATATCTGCCTATGAAGTGGCTTAGTATGGAAGGCACAGATGAAGAATGGTGGGCGTTGGGTTACACAGCCGGTACACCTGATATATATTTCTATCATTTTCAGTACCATACACCTTGGGGTACAAGCGACATTAAGCATTGTGGCAACCGCTTAGGCTCACTTTCAAAAGGTGTCTTCGATTGGCAGTTGAGTGTTTATAAAAAGGATTTTACTACACCTCAATGGCTTAAAGGCGGTCTGTTTTATCAAATTTTTCCCGATAGATTTTATTTTTCCGGTCAGAAAAAGGAGAACATTCCCCATGGAAGAATTCTTCGCTCTGACACTGAGGCTGAGCCTATATGGAGACCTACTCCCGATGGCAAGGTACTAAACAACGATTATTTTCAAGGCGATTTAAAGGGTATAGAAGAAAAACTCTACTATATCGAAAGTCTTGGTGTTACCTGTATATACCTCAATCCCATATTTGAGGCTCAGTCAAATCATCGCTATGATACATCGGATTACAGCAAAATCGACCCTTTACTTGGTACGGAAAAAGACCTTGAAAGCCTTTGTAAAGAAGCTGAAAAAAGAGGTATTTCCGTTATTCTCGACGGCGTTTTCAGCCACACAGGTGACGATAGTATCTATTTTAATAAATATGGCAGATATGACAGTTTAGGAGCTTTTCAGTCGAAAAACTCACCCTACTATAAATGGTATAAATTTATCGACTATCCGAACAATTATCATTCTTGGTGGGGCATAAGCATATTGCCTGAGGTTATTGAGGAATCACCTGAGTTTATTGAGTTTATAACAGGTAAAGACGGCATTGCCCGAAAATGGCTTCGTAGCGGTGTGAGAGGTTGGCGTTTGGATGTGGCAGATGAGCTGCCCGATGTTTTCCTCGATGAATTCAGAAAGGCTGTCAAAGAAGAAAAGAGGGATGCTCTTGTTTTAGGTGAGGTTTGGGAAGATGCCTCAAATAAATTCGCCTATGGTCAACGAAGACATTATTTTAGAGGTGATGAGCTTGACAGCGTTATGAATTACCCCTTTGCTGAAGCTATTATAAGCTTTGTTAGAAGTGGCACAGTGGAGGGCTTTACGGAAAAAATAATGTCAATACTTGAAAACTACCCAAAATGTGTTATAGATGTGCTTATGAATCATATAGGTACTCACGACACAATGAGAGCTATTACAGCTCTTGCCGGTGAAAGCTGTGACTATCGTGACAGACAGTGGCAAAGTACCAACAGGCTAAACGAACAGCAATATATTAAGGGCGTGAAGCTGCTTAAAATGGCGTCCTCAATTCAGTATATGCTTCCCGGTGTACCAAGTCTCTACTATGGTGACGAAGCGGGTATGCAAGGCTATAAAGACCCATTCAACCGTTATTGCTACCCGTGGGGTAAGGAAAATGAAGAACTTCTTTCTCATTATAAACAGCTGGGTAAAATCAGAAAACAGCTAAATTGTTTAAAACAAGGCGGATACTATACTGTGTCTGAAATGCTGTCGTGTCTTGCCTTTGTCAGATATGATGACGAGGAAAAGGTTATGCTTATAGCTAACAGAAACGAGCATGAAATTGATTATTACCTGCCACCTGAATGGCATGGAGCAAAAAGTCTTTTAGGCGGTGAGGTTCAAGCTGACAAGGTTAAAATTCAAGCTATAGGTGTAGCTATACTCTATAAAAAACTAACTAATATAAAGGAGCAATAAAAATGAGCGATTGGACAGAAGTTAAAATCAGTGTGAACGCTGACGATATTGACAGGGCAGGGGATATAGCTTCAATGGTTGTACCTTACGGCATTTATATTGAAGATTATCGTGACCTTGAAGCTGAGGCTTGGGAGATAGCCCATATCGACCTTATTGATGAAGAACTTCTTGCAAAAGACAGAAGCAAGGCTATTGTTCACGTTTACATTTCACCTGAAGAAAATCCTATGGAGGCTGTTGCTTTTCTTCGTGAAAGGTACTCTGCCGAAAATATTGACAGCGAGATAATTTTAAACCAGTGTAAAAATGAAGACTGGGAGAACAACTGGAAACAGTATTTCCATCCCATTCCAATTGGCGAAAAGCTTTTGATTCGCCCAACTTGGGAGGACGAATTTGACCCGCAGGGCAGGGCAGTGCTCAACAT
>CAYWKY010000141.1:0-5107 GCA_964458915.1 uncultured Faecalibacterium sp. | reverse complement strand
GAGCGTCAGCAGCAAAGTCAAACATATTCCACACATGAGTTGCCCAAAGATATGGTCTTTCGGCAATTTGCTTAATAAGCTCCTCATGATAATATGATTGATACTCCTCTGTGTAGTCGCCCTGAGTTGGGTTAGAAGTGTGCCAATTCAGTGCCTCACAGCCGTACTCACTAAGACCTATTGCCTTGTTGGGGTACTTCTTATGGAAATTATCGAACCATGGGCCGTTCATATCAGTTGAGCCGCCGTACCAACCAAAATAGTGGTTGTAAGAAAGCACATCACTAATATGTACATATTCCGAATCAATTGAACACATAGTTACGCTGGCGAGAGTTGTAAGTCTTGTTTTATCCATTTTATGACAAAGGTCGTTAAGAACCTTGTGGTTTCTTATAAGGTCAGGGTCAGCGGCACCTGCAATAGTAATTTCATTGGAAAGTCCCCACACAACAATTGAGGGATGGTTATAGTTTTGAACTATAAGCTCCTTCATTTGGCTGACAGTGTTGTCAAAGCCTCCGGGCATATGCTTTGAAATATATGGAATTTCAGCCCAGATAATAAGTCCCTTTTCGTCGCAAAGATCATAGAAAACCTGTGAGTGCTGATAGTGAGCAAGTCTTATTGTGTTAGCACCCATTTCTGTTATAAGCTCAATATCCTCTTTGTGATGCTCCGGCAGAAGTGCGTTACCAATGTCGGGTCTGTCCTGATGGCGTGACACACCACGAAGGGGATAAGGTCTGCCGTTGAGGAAGAAGCCCTTTTCCGGGTCAATTTTAAATGTGCGACAACCGAAGCGAGTTGAAATTTCGTCAATAGCTTCGCCTTTTTCAATCAAAGTAGCTTTGGCGGTGTAAAGATATGGGTCTTTTAAGCCGTCCCAAAGGTGAACATTTTCTATTGTAAGCTCAGCTTCATCGTCCTCGTTATTTTCACATGAGGCGATAACCTTGCCCTCAGCAAGAATTTCATATTTAACCTTGCAATCATCGTCATCTTCAATATAAGTTTTGATTTTGACAACTGCATTTTCTCCTTTGATTTCGGGTGTTACCATAATTGACGGTGAACCATAGTAATCAAGGTCAAAATGGTTTTTCTTAACACCGATAACGCTCACATCACGATAAATGCCACCATAAAATGTGAAGTCGGCATTTTGAGGGTAAACCTTATCGTTAGGTGAATTGTCTACAGCGACAACTAAAATATTATTCTCTTTAATATCTTTTATTTCTGCTCTAAAAGTTGAGTAGCCACCGTCATGCTCAGCAATTTTTTTGCCGTTAAAATAAACCTCACATGAGGAGTTTACACCGTCAAATTGAAGATAGTGTCTTTCACCGTCGGGAAGCTCTGACTTTTTAATTTCCTTTGCAAAATAGCAGGTGCCTCTGTAATAGTCATTACCGCCGTCTTGTCCGTCCTTGCCGTTCCATGTGTAGGGTAAATCGAGTTTTTGCCAAGTAACAGGCACTTCATTCGGTGCAGCCTTAGCTTCCTTTGAAAAAGTCCAACCTGAATTAATAATTTTTATGTTTCTCATACTGGCCTCCTTATTAAAATTAAATTTTTACTGATATATTATAGCTTAAAATGAGCTTAATTTCAACCTTTTATAAAATTATAAGATGCAAAAACAGGCGACAGAAAAATCTGCCACCTGTTTTCTTATTTTGTTATTTCAAAGCTGACTGTTTTAGTTTCGCCGTCTTTAAACTCAAGTGTGAAGCTGTCGTCAGACAAAGGCGAAGTGAGCTTTATTGTCTGAGCAATATCTGAGGTTATTGTCACCTGCGCCGTCTTCTGTGCAACATTCCATTTAAGAGAATCTACAACGGCTCTGCTTCTTGTTCTCACACCGCAAATTTCGCCCATGTCAAATCCGCTGTTTGGCAAAGCGGGAAGAATCTCAATTTCACCTGTATATGAATAGATAAGACTTTCGTTTATTATTCCGAGATAGCCTATGGCAAAGTCTGTGCAATAACAGCTGTTTCTGTCATAGTCGTGATTTGTCATAAGTGAATCATAATAAATCCAGTGATTCATAAGATTCACAAGTGAGTCTGTCACAGCCTTAGAATCCTTGAGCCTTGCAGCTATCAGTGCTCTGTGAACAAGGGCATGGCTCGCCTGATTTTCGCTGTTTCTGTTTTCAATAGCCTTAATGCAGGCATTTTGAAGCGCCTCATCATTTTGAGTTTCAAACATAGGCCAAACGCAATAAAGGTGGCTTAAATGACGATGAAGATTGTTTTCCTGAAATTCATTCGCTGCCCACTCTTTAATTGCCCCTGTTTCATCATAAAGGTACACGGGAAGTTTGTCCAAAAGTTCTTCCCAATATGCTGTATCAGCGCTACTGTCAAGACTTTTCATTATGTCTATGAGCATTTCCAAATTGCTCTTGCAGGCACTAATATCAATAGCCGCATTCGCAACTGAGGGACTCGGATAATTGGCCGGATTATTCTCCGGCGAATATGAGGGAAGAATAGCATATGTTTCGCCTTTTTGCAGCTCAGTTTTACCCTTTTCATAATGCACATTTCCTGTAGAATCTGTGTAATATTCGGGAGACATCATCTGATCCCAATAATTTGCGCTTTTTAAAAGCAGAGGTAACAGTATTTCACTGCGAAGGTCGAGATAGCCCTTTTCTGTAATTTTATCAATTTCTTCCTTTGTCAAATCCTCATCCGTAAGTGACAGCACAGATTTCAAAGAGTACATATTGAACTCATCTGTTATGGGGATTTTAACATCACCATAGCAAAGCAGTGTTTCATATAATGGCTGGAGCATCCACGATGTACCGGCATTCCAATATCTAAAAGGATAGGGATAGCAGGTTTCCGTAATAACAGCCTTGTCACCGTCAGTGTTGACCGGCGCTTGAATAGCATCCTTAAAGCCGTGAGTAGCCTTAGCGTTTTCCTCCCAATCAGGCACTTGGCGAAGAATAAAGCAAGCGTAGCCTATATAAGAGGATTCCATGTTTCCCGTATTCATTGATGAGGTTTGCAAATTCACGTTGGCATCCATTGTGTATTTGCTGCCCCAGCCCGGCGCCCATTCGCCTGTCCACATGCCATAAAGTCTTGGTGTACTGCTGCCACCGGCGCAAAGATAAGCGTATCTGCCGGAATAATATGCTCTCTCGGCAAGGTCTGATTTTATATCATTTTTAAGGTACTGAGAAAGCACCAGTCCCTCATTTGGCTTTGTACTGTCGCTACTACCCAATTTAAAGGTCACTTTATTAAATTCTGCGCTGAATTTTTCTGCGTGAGCTTTCAGTGCTGAATCATAGCTAAACACACCGTCTTGTGTGTATTTATTGGCAACTTCCTTAGTTTTGTTAAGAAGCTCATCTAAAAGAGCATAAGAATCACTTTCAGCGAAGCTTTCAATTTTACCCATATCATAGGTTCTGCCACTTACAGCTATAAGATAAACATTATTTGCGTCTGTTATTTTTATTGTCGGGTCAGTTTCACCGCAGTACTGCTTGTCCTTAACATTATTGAGATACTTGCTTTCTCTTTTTGTGCCGCCCTCATTTATAACATAAACAACAGTTGCGTAACCACCGTCTTTAAGCTCACTGTTTTCATAAGAGGGATAATGTGCCACCATGGCAATGTACTCACCGTCAGCACCAACAAGCTTTTTATATTTCATATCCACTTCGCTGCCATTGCCAAAATTAGCGAAAGAGGATATATCGTCCATAGACAGTGTAAGATTGACCTTTGAACCTTTTGAAGAAGAGCCTATTTTCGTTATGGTCACATCATCAATTTGCGAAGTGAAGGTTGTCCTTTTCCAAGTACCCTTTATATTTGTATATTGAACACCCACCTGAGCCGTTTCATAGTCTGTATAGCGTATGTAATTAGTTTTCGGTATTTTGCCCTGCTCTATTCTGAGAGCTGCACCGGGGTGAAAAGAATAAACATCATCATAAGATGCGTTATCGGTTATGTCAAGACTATTTGCAATATTTTGCTTAACCTCTTCCAGTTCATCTGAGGTATCAGGACAATATCTGACATTTTTATTCGGCATAATAAAGTGCATATTCTGATAAATAAGTGAATCGCTATAAGGTGAGCCACTTGTAATAACACCCTGCATACCGTTGCCCGAAATCATGCCTTGTCGCCATGTGTCCGTTATGTTTTTTCCCTCTTGCTTAAGCTCATAATAAAGCTCAGAATAGCTGGCTTTTGAAGGGTCACTGAAAAGTTCCTTTGCCCAATCGAATGTATCCACAGGTGTCACCATACTTCCTATCATGTGTATCAAAGCAAGAAATGCTCCGAAAAGTTTTACAATAATACTCATAATGTCCTCCATTTTAAAGTAAAACGCATATTATTTTCGTCCCGTTGAGCCGAAACCGCCCTCACCTCTTACAGTGTCGTCAAGTGTCTCAGCGAAAATAAAGTTTGCTGTCACAAAAGGAGCTATAATCATCTGTGCGATTCTCTCCCCTACCTCAACCTTTTGGGGTACTCTGCCGTGATTATGAAGTGCCACCATGACCTCCCCACGATAGTCCGCATCAATAACACCAACCTTATTGGCGGGAGCAAGTCCTCTCTTTAATGCCATACCGCTTCTCGCGTACACAAAGCCGGCATAACCCACAGGAATTTCAAAGGCAAGACCTGTTGGAATAAGCTTTGTTTCCCCCGGCTCAATTGTCACTTCTTCATCTAATGCGGCATATATATCTGCTCCTGCGGCAAATTCACTGCCGTAAGTTGGCATCTTTGCGTTTTCTCTAAGCTTTTTTATTCTTACATCATATTTCATATTCGTCCTCCAAAGCATTTAGTTCTTATGCGCTTCAGTATATCACAACAAGAAAACAATTACAACAAATTTTATTTTTTTGCCCTTAAAATCTCAAAAATCACCCTTGACAAAGAACACATATGGTGCTAATATAAATCCATAAAATATCTTCAGGGCGAGGTGCAATTCCTCACCGGTGGTTATAGCCCACGAGCCAAGCAAGAGCTTAGTGCAGATTCGGTGTAATTCCGAAGCCGACGGTATAGTCCGGACGAAAGAAGAAGGAATACTA
>CAYWKY010000140.1:0-5119 GCA_964458915.1 uncultured Faecalibacterium sp. | reverse complement strand
TTGAAGAAGACGACAACTGGGATGACGAATTTTAATTAACACAAGGAGGCAAAGACTATGGCTCACACAAAAGAAGCCTTATATTCAAATAAAATATTCCTTAACGCAGCTTTGCCGCTTGTGAAGGTTATTGCAAATGATGTACCTTCTCTTAAGAAGAAATTTGAAAATGTAAGTGCAGTAATTCAAGTTAGCTGCCTTGATCCGGATTGTGCGGCAGGCAAGCAGGGTATGCACTTCATCGTAAACAAGGGCGAGTGGGAGGTTCACACCTCACTCACAATTGACCCTGAAATTGAGCTTGAATTTAAGAGTGTAGAAGCACTCAACGATTTCTTTAAAGGTCACATTACACCTGCAGGAATCCCGAAAATCAAGGGCTTTAAGAAAGCAGGCGTACTTGTATCATTTGTTATGGTACTGCTTAAAATGGCAAACCTTTTAGGCGCAACTGAGCCACCGAAGGATGCGGACGAAAAAGAGCTTCTCGTTAAGTGCTATTTCTATCTTCTTTCAAGCGGTATCAGCCAGCTTAACAAAATGGGACACACAGAGATTAAAGAGTGGACAACAAAGAGCCCTGACCGTGTTTATGCTTTTGCAGTTGACGGTTATCCTCAAGTTGGCGCTTATATTAGAATTAAAGCCGGCAAATCTCGTGCAGGCAGAGGCGAATATAAGAGAGCAATGCCTTTCTTCACACTTCGCTTTAACAATCTTGATAGTGCCCTTGGTATTCTTATGAGCATAGACGATATGCTTGAAAGCACAAAGCAAGGCAAGCTTATTATGGACGGTGGCCCGGAGTTTGGTGCACAAATCGGTGCATTCATGCTTGAGGTTGGCGCACTGGCAAAATAAAGTTAAAATAAAAGCGCAGAGGCTTCGGCTTCTGCGTTTTTATATGAAAGATAAAAAACAAGTAAGTTTTTTTGATTACTTTTTTTACAAAAAAAGTAATGCCTGCCCGGCGAGGGCGAGGAAAATTAGCAATTAGCAATTGTGACCTCTCCGTCAATTTTTCGCTAAAGTGAAAAATCGCCCTGAAAGGAGAGGTGGCATGCGAAGCATGACGGAGAGGTTCTTCTCTAAAAAAAGTGTATATTAATAGGGGACAGGTACTTTTGTGTTCTACAACACAAAAGTACCTGTCCCCTATGGTTTCTTTAAATGTCTTTAGAAAATTTCTTCGGTAGTTTCTTTGCCGTTTTCGGCTGGGTCGGTTGTTGAAGTGTCATCTGTTGTTTCGTCTTCGCCGGATAAGGCACTGCTTAAGTCTTCGTCAAGAGCTTCGCCTAAGGTTGTTGCGTCGTCAATAGCGGAGCTGATTTCGTCCATTGCCGTTGTCAAATTATCTTCCATATCCTTGCCTGAACAAGCTGCAAAGCAAAGTACCACGGCAACAAGAGCAATTATAATAGCTATTGAAACAGTTTTTTTCATAAATAAAATCTCCTTTTTCTTGCTTTTTAATCTAAAAGGAATTTCCTTTCGATTAATCTTATGCTTATTATTGACTTTTTATACAGATTTATTCTTTTTAATAGGCTAACTACAGCTAAATTTAAACATTTTTTATTGACTTGAAGCTAAGTTAGTGTTAAAATTGTTGCATAAATAATCCTCACTTTCGGTGAGGCTTTTACTTAGAAAAGGAGAAAAACTAAATGAGTACAAAAACAAAACAACAAAATCCGCTTTGGCAAACGACAAAGCCCGAAAGAAGCAGTTATTACACTTACTTCTTCGGTCAAAACATGATTTACAACATGATCGCTGCCTACCTCACAACTTTCTTGCTGCTTATCGGTGTTAACCCTGTTAAGTCAGCTGCCGTTATGCTTGCGGTTAAAGTTTGGGACGCAGTTAATGACGCTATTTTCGGTGTTATTTTTGATAAGGTTAAATTTAAAAGCGGCAAAAAATATATTCCCTGGCTTAAAATCGCTTGTGTTTTCACACCTGTAACAACTGTTGCTATTTTCGTTATTCCTAACGGCGCTTCTGAAACTGTTAAGCTCGTTTGGTTCGCTATAGCTTATATCCTTTGGGATACAGCTTACACCCTTTGCGACGTTCCTGCATTCGGTATTATCACATCAATGACAAGCAATATCGAAGAGAGAAACACTGTTCTTTCTCTTAAGGGTATCACCGGTGGTATCGGTACAGCTGTGACAACAGTGCTTGTTACTTTGCTTACAAGTGAATTTATCGGTCTTGGCTATGGTTGGGTATCAATTGCTGTTGCAATTGTTGCTGCTGCAACTATGTTCCCCATTTGCACAAAGTGTCAGGAAAGAAACAAGACAATTGACGAGGAAGAATTTACTGTTTCAAGAATGCTCAAGTACATTGTTAGCAACAAATATCTTCTTATCTACTATTTAGGCTATATCTTCTATTCAGGCGCACAGACTTACACAGCCCTTCACATGATAACAGCTTATTACATATTCGACAACTCCTTGGCTTCTCTTATTACCGGTACTGTTGCGGCTCTGCCTCAGCTTATCATGTCACTTCTCGTACCGAAAATTATTAGAAAAATGGATAAGGCTAAGCTTTTCAAAATTTCAGTTGTTGCTGCAATTCTTCTTTCTATTCTTGTTGTACCCACAAGAAACAGCTTTATTCTTTTCACAATTACATTTATGCTTCGTTCAATTCCTCTTGGTATTATCGGCGTTGTTGCATTCTCCTTCACACCGGACTGTGCAGAATACGGCCAGTACACAACAGGAACAGAGGCAAAGGGTATCACCTTCGCTATTCAGACCTTTGCTGTTAAGCTTGCCGCTGCTATTTCAGGCTCACTCGGTCTTGCAATGCTCGGTTGGTTCGGCTTTAAGACATTTGACGGTGTTGACAGCTTTGAGGGTCTTGAAGCAATTAACGCTATTTCACAGCAGACACCTGAAGCTCTTGACGGCTTATGGTTCACATACAATGTTGTGCCCATTATCGGTCTTGTTATTGCCCTTGTTATTTGGCATTTCTACAAGCTCAACGATAAGGATGTCCAGATTATGGCAGACTATAATGTGGGTAAAATCACAAGAGAAGAAGCTGAAAGTCAGCTTTCAAGAGATTATTAATAGTATAACCGGAGCTGCTCAAATTGAGTGGCTCTTTTTTTGCTAAATAATCTGTTGACAAAAGACGCAGAATGTTTTATAATAAAATCACCTAAGTATCACCAAAGATACACAATTATTGAAACGGAGGAAATTCCTATGAAAAAAGCATTATCTGTTCTTTTAGCTGTATTGGTTGCTTTTTCAATGTGTTCGGTTTTCGCTTTTGCAGCTGACGAACAAACACCTATCACTGTTAGATTTATTAACGACGGCAAGCCTATTAAAGAGGTATCAGTTCAAAACGGTGCAATTCTCACTTCCAGTACACCTGATAACCCAACAAAAGAAAGCACAGAAACAACCAAATATGTTTTCGCAGGCTGGCAAGCTCAGGACGAAGCAGGAAACGTTCTTGACGAAACTCTCTATCAAAAGAGCACTATCCCTTCACCTTATTTAGCTGAGGGTGAAACAACAAAAACAATTTGCTATGTTGCTATATATACTGAAAAGGATATTACAGGTAACCAGTCTTTGTTAGCATTTATTCAGTCTATTTTTGCAAGACTCAACATGATTTTTGAATATTTCGCTAAAATATTCGGCTTCTAATAAAAGAATATGGGCGCTGTAGGAACTTCGGTTCTTACAGCACTTTTTTTTAAAATCAGCTTAAGTTAACATTGTGTTTTTTTATATTTCACACAGATTTCACTCTCATGATTTTTTTGTGAAATAATTCTTAAAATAACAACTAAATTCTTTTCAAAATATTGACAAAGGAGACTCTTTGTTTTAGAATTAGGTTACAATATATTTCCAGGAGGTACCGAGAAAATGAAAAAAGTAATTTCACTTATTCTTGCCCTGACAATGCTCTTCGCTTTAGGTACAGTTGCATTTGCGGCAGAAGAAGATGAAAAGCCAATAACAGTTAATTTTGTTATTGATGGCGAAGTCAAAAAGACAATCCAGGTTGATTATGGCGAAGATTTTAATTCACAAGCACCAAATGTAAAGAAGTCTATTTCAAATGGCATTAAGTATGAATTTGCCGGCTGGGATTGTGACAACAAATATTACAATGATACCATTTATGAAACTCTCCCCGTAATCAGCGAAAACACACCTGTTTATAAGATTACTTTCACCGCTACATACACCGAGACAAAGTACGACGGTGAAGAAATCATTGCCGACATTATCGGTGACGACGCAATGGCAGGAATTAAGACAATTTTAGCGGAGTTTATAACTTTCCTTAAAACTATAATTCTTTATCTCGCTGCGTTTATTACACCGAGCACACCCGCATAAAAAATAAAATCAGCTTGTGCATTTGAAAAAAATTGCACAAGCTTTTTTTAAATGAAAACTGCGCCGAAGGTTTTCCACAGTTTTCTTCTTCATTGTGGAAAGAACCAGGAAAGATATTTTTGTACTCTGCCGAGAAAAGGTAGCTTTGCGCATAGCTTTATTAACGCAAAACCTATGAGATTAATGCGGTTGGAGAATGCAAAAATATTTCAAAAAACACTTGATTATACTAATCTTTTAAGTTATAATAATATTCAAATTTGCTGGAATAGCTCAGTTGGTAGAGCAGCGCATTCGTAATGCGCAGGTCGCGTGTTCGAGTCACGTTTCCAGCTCCAATATCCCCTTGCAGTGAAAAGCAGCAAGGGCTTTATTTTTTTATCCCATTTTCCCTTGCCGGTGCCAACCTCACCTTCTCATCTCGCCTTCTCAGTACCGCACAAAGAAACACTCTATTTAACCTTCTCCACCTCAATTTTTACCTTTTTTACCCCATTTTTCACGGAATTTTATACACACTTAACAAAAAATAGTGACTAAAATTAGTTAATAATCCGTTGTTTTTTTAGTTAATTTATGATAAAATAACAAATGTTAACTTCAAGAATCAGATTCTTTTGAGGTTTGTATTAAATTAGGGACCTTGTAAAAATAAGGTCTTAGGAGGTATTGGAATTGAAATCTTATTCAGTAAACAACATTAGAAACATCGCCATTGCGGG
>CAYWKY010000139.1:0-5159 GCA_964458915.1 uncultured Faecalibacterium sp. | reverse complement strand
TTTGTATACTTATATCATACTTAAAATTTAAATTGAAGCTGAATAAATTTTTAATAGCCTTATAACCAACTATACAAAATCTTAAATTGATTATAATTAAACATATAATTTTGTATAGTTGACTGTAGCTTTATGATTAGGAGTTGTTGTTTTATGCTTGAAAATATTGATAGAAGCTTACTTCCACCGTTGGTTAATGAATATATAAGCGAATTAATGATCGTTAAAGCACGTTCTAAAGCAACTGTAGAGCAATATGTTACTGACTTATATCTATTCTTTTGCTTTTTGGAAAATAAGGACACTACCCTATCCGATGATAAAAACCGTAAGCAGCATGACCTTTCTTATTTAGATGCAGAGTATATGAGTAAAATTACTTTGAAAAACGCAACAGAGTTTTTGCTGTATTGCAGCGAAGTGAGAAATAATGATATTAAGGCCAGAGCGAGAAAAGCTTCATCTATAAGAGGTTTCTTTAAATTCATTAGCGATAAAATGAACTACATTGAAAAAAATCCCATGTCGCAGCTTCAAGTCGCTTCAAGCAAAAAAGTTTTGCCGAAGTACTTGACCCTTGAGCAAAGCATTGCACTGCTTGACAGTGTTAGCGGTGAAAATATGGAACGTGATTATTGCATTTTAACCCTTTTTCTTAATTGCGGACTTAGACTCGCTGAGCTTGTTGGACTCAACATAAAGGATATTAGCTTTGAAAATGAGACTATGGTGGTTACCGGTAAAGGCAATAAGCAAAGGCTTGTTTATCTTAATGAAGCGTGCTTAAATGCTATAAAAGCCTATCTTAGTGTACGCCCGCACGATTCCTTGAAAGATCCTGATGCAAAGAAAGCTTTATTTGTCAGCAGACTTAATAAGCGTATCGGCAGGCAGGCTGTACAATTAATGGTATATAAACAGCTTGAGAAAATCGGTCTTGACGGTCAGCATTATTCCGTTCATAAGCTCAGACATACGGCTGCAACGCTTATGTACCAACATGGTGAAGTTGACACTCTTGTCATTAAAGAAGTGCTCGGTCACGAAAATCTTGCAACCACTGAGATTTATACCCACCTTGAAAATAAACAGCTTCGAGAGGCTGCAAAAAGTACCCCTTTGAGCAAAAAATCAGCTAAAACTAAACAGTGACGAAAAGCATGTCACCGTCAGAAATTCTACAAATGATGAAATAACAAATATAAAGCTTATAAGTAATGTACGCATAAAATAGCTGTCAAGGGAAACTGCTCCCTCACCTTTGCACTTTATTAGCATATTTATATTTCTACTCATTGAGTAACAGCTATGTGTTAAAGCTAACATAGCGAAAACAGCTATAATTTTTCCCGGGTAGAAAACGAGCAAAGAGTATTCGATTCCTTTCAATGCGTACACATCATATAAATAAGTTGCCGTCATACCGATTCCGGCACTTTTAAGAAAGCTCATAATAAAAACGGGAGCTGTTCCCCAGGCACAAGCACCAAAAATCAGCATTATAATTACATATGGCAGATACGAAACTATAAGTCCGGAAATAATCTCGGACTTATTTTTGTCGCTAAATTCAGTTGAAAATTTAATAAAATATGTTTTCAAGCTGTCAAAAACCGATTGGTCGGAGAAGAAATATATAATGCAGCCGAATATTATTCCAAAAGCTACGGGTAGAGCAACAATAACAACTGAGGGTATTTTTTTCTGAAAATTTCTTGGTCTTAAACCTTTTGCGCTTATTACGGCATTCATTTTCACAGTACTCCCCTCACCTTCTGCGTCTTTTGTTTACTGCGATTATTCCACCGAGAATCGACGAAATTAGCAGTGAAACTGCGGCAATTAGGAAATTAGCCTTTAATGTGAATCCGGCAGTTATTAATGAGATTAAAAGCACCGATAAATTTGCCGGTAAAGCGTAAATTAAACCAGATAAAATGCCGTTTTGTCTTTGCTTAATTCCGCCTAAAAATCCTGAAATAAAAGATGATATAACAAAGGACAAAAGGCTAATATAATAGTCATATTTGCTGTTTAAATCAGCTAAAAGGTTAATGGCGCATATAACTAAAAAATTAGACAGATAAATCGCAAAAATCAGAAGCTGAGCTTTAATAACGCTTTGCGATTCACTGCTTGATTTTTTGCGGTTTGTTTTATTGTTTAGCTTACTTGCAGTTTTCGGCATATAAAAAAGCCTCCCATAATTCATCTGTTAAATGAATATGAGAGGCAATTTTACAATATGACTTTGATTATTCAGCGTCTTTTTTGTCTTTAGCAGCTTTCTTTTCAGCCTTAGCTTTCTCAGCGGCAGCTCTTGCTGCTTCTCTTTCAGCTTGAAGTCTTTCGTTAGCTGTGTTGTTCTGCTGCATAGCCCAACGGGTAATTTGCATTCTGTTTCTGTCTGCACCTGTTTCGATGATAAGGTGGTTTTCCTTAACAGTTACAACTCTACCGCAAATACCGCCGATAGTTGTAATCTCGTCACCAACCTCAACAGAATTACGCATTTCCTGTTCTTCCTTTTGTCTCTTCTTTTGAGGGCGAATAGTTACAAAATACATTACTGCAAAAAGAGCAACCATCATAAGAAGCATTGTCCATGATGAACCGCCGTTAGCAGTTGTAGTCGCAGTTAAAAAATTCATTTGACCTTCCTCCTGAATATTAAATATTATCAAATATTATAACAGATTTTCCCATAAAATATCAAGGGATATGAAAAAACTTTACATTTTTTTCATATACGAGTGTCGAGAAGCTCCACATATTTATCGTGGAACTCTTTATATGTGCCATTATCCAGGTTTTCTCTGATTTTTTCCATAAGATTGTTGTAAAAATAGAGATTATGAATAACGCAAAGGCGCATCGCAAGCATTTCCTTAGCTTTAAAAAGGTGCCTAATATATGAGCGTGAGAAGCTTTTACAGGTTGGACAGTCGCATTGAGGGTCGATGGGCAATTCATCTCTCTCATATTTGGCGTTATTGATATTAATTATTCCGTTCCAGGTGTTCAAATGACCGTGACGTGCGTTTCTTGAAGGCATAACGCAGTCGAAAATATCAACACCTCTATAAACGCCCTCAATAATGTTACCCGGAGTGCCGACCCCCATAAGGTAACGAATCTTATTTTTTGGCATATATGGCTCAACGGCTGAGATGATTCTATACATATCCTCTTTTGGTTCGCCAACAGCAAGACCGCCAATTGCATATCCGTCAAGGTCTAATTCAGCAATTTTTTTCATATGCTCTACACGAAGGTCGTCAAAAGTACAGCCCTGATTTATGCCGAAAAGCATTTGCTTTTTGTTTATAGTGTCAGGCAAGCTGTTTAATCTGTCCATTTCCTTTTTGCAGCGCTCCAGCCATCTGACGGTACGCTCACAGGACTGCTTAGCATAGGAATATTTTGCAGGATTTTCAACACACTCGTCGAAGGCCATAGCTATTGTGGAACCTAAATTAGATTGTATTCTCATACTCTCCTCAGGTCCCATAAAAATCTTTCTGCCGTCAACATGTGAGTTAAAGGTTACACCTTCCTCTTTGATTTTGCGAAGCTTTGCAAGAGAAAAAACCTGAAACCCGCCACTATCAGTTAAAATCGGACCTTCCCAGCGTGTAAATTTATGCAGGCCGCCCATATCTCTAACAAGCTCGTCGCCCGGTCGTACATGAAGGTGATAGGTGTTTGAGAGCATAATCTGACATTTTATGTCCTTTAAGTCATGCGCCGATAAAGCACCTTTGATTGCGCCACAGGTGGCTACATTCATAAAAGCAGGTGTTTGTACTGTGCCGTGAACCGTTTGAAATTCGCAGCGTCTTGCAGTACCCTCGGTCTTTTTAATAGTTAATACAGATTTCATTTTTCACCTCAAAAATACAGCATCGCCAAATGAGAAAAATCTATATTTTTCATTTACAGCTGTTTTATAAAAATTCATTGTGTTCTCATATCCGCAAAAAGCACTTACAAGCATAATAAGAGTGCTTTCGGGCAAATGGAAATTTGTTATAAGTGCGTCGATACACTTAAATTCGTAGCCCGGATAAATAAATATATCGGTCCAGCCTTCGCTCTCTTCGATTTTTCCTTTAAATGTTGCCACAGATTCAAGGGTACGACAGCTTGTTGTGCCGACAGCAATAACTCTGCCACCGTTTTTCTTCGTCTCATTAATTAAATCGGCAGTTTCTGAGGGTAACCAATAATGTTCGGAGTGCATAAGATGAAGTGATATATCGTCTTCTTTAACCGGACGGAAGGTTCCAAGTCCCACATGAAGCGTAACATAGCCAATTTTTATACCCTTAGCTTCAATTTTATCCATAAGCTCTTTGGTGAAATGAAGTCCTGCTGTGGGTGCAGCTGCCGAACCAAGCTCTTTTGAATAAACTGTTTGATAGCGCTCGCCGTCATCGAGTCTTTCGGTGATATATGGCGGTAAAGGCATCTGACCGATTTGGTCGAGTATGTTATAAAAATTATTACCGCTATAATAGAATTTTACTAATCTGTTTCCGCCTTCGAGAACATCAATAACCTGGCAATGGAGCAGGTTATCGCCAAAAGTAAATTTGGTACCGGGCTTAGCTCTTTTTCCGGGACCTACAATACATTCCCAGATGTCGTCACCCTTGCAAGTCAAAAGAAGAAACTCCACATGGGCCCCGGTATCATCCTTGATGCCGTATAACCTTGCCGGGAGTACTCTGGTGTTATTAAGTATAAGGCAGTCGCCTTGCTTAAGCTCATCGATAATATCATAAAAATGCTTGTGTTCAATTTCACCGCTGAGCTTATCAACACACATAAGTCTTGAGCTATCCCTTGGTTCAACGGGATGCTGTGCAATAAGTTCTTCAGGCAAATCGTAATAAAAATCCGACTTATTCATTCTATTTTTGTTATATCCTTTCAAATATAGTTTATCTGCCAAAAAAATCGTCAAAACAAATTGACTATTGCAGAAATAAGTGATATTATATAAAAGTTAATTTATATTATAGTGCATAATGCTGAATTTAGCAACAGTTTTATGTAAAATAATGAGATTTATCAGTAAAAAAAGAGGTGTTCTAAATGAAAAAGTATAAGGTAGGTATTATCGGTGCGACCGGTATGGTAGGTCAGAGATTTGC
>CAYWKY010000138.1:0-5224 GCA_964458915.1 uncultured Faecalibacterium sp. | reverse complement strand
CTGTTATTCCGCTTGCAAAGGCCCACAAGAGATTATATCCGCCACAAGGGCCGTCAACATCTAAAATTTCACCGCAAGCATACAAGCCTTTACATTTTAGGGATTCAAGAGTATATTTGTCAAATTCCTTTAACATTGCTCCGCCACAAACCACCTGAGCGTCTTCAAAGGGTCTTAGGGACAATATTTCGAAGGAAAATTTCTTAGCTAATGAAACAATTAATTTTATTTCTTTTTCTGTCAAATTGCCAACAGCTTTTGTTGTTGGTACTCCTGCACTTTTTACCACAACTTCGCCTAACTTCTTAGGCATAAAGCCGGTTAAAAGATTTTCACACTTCATTTCACTGCTGTGTCTGATTATTCTCTTAACTTTATCATAAAGCTCGTTAAAGTCCATTTCTGCCACAAAGTCACAGCTAACCACAGGTAAAAGCTTACTCGACTTGAAATATCTCGCAATTAAAGAGGAAAGCTGCATAACAGCAATTCCGGAAAGTCCGTAATCGGCAAAAAGCAATTCTCCGTCTTCCTCTTTAAGCTTTTTGGAATCTATATACAAGCTGAGCTTCGCCTTGTGTCTTATGCCCTTGAGCTGTTTTGTATATGTGTTATCTTTAACTGTCAGCTTTGTTAGCCCCGGCATAAGCTTTGTAACTGTGTGACCCATGCCTTTCATCAGCTCATATCCGGCAAAATTTTTGACCGCCGCCTTACTTCCGCAACAAATCACAACTTTATCATAAGCCTCGCCATGAACAATAAAGCTTTTGCCCTTTTTGCTTATTTGCGTTACTTCTTTTCCGCAAACAGTCTTAACACCGACTCTTTCGCATTCTAATCTCAAAACGTCCAAAACACTCGTAGCTTGATTACTTAAAGGATAAACTCTACCCTCTTCGTCTTGTCGGGTGTAAAGTCCTAATTCTTCAAAAAAGTGGCGGACTTCCTTTGGGTTACAGCGGCTAAGTACCCCGTGTACAAAATTGGGAGATGAATAATCTTCTTCCCCGGCGAAAGCATTTAGCATATTGCATCTGCCGTTGCCTGTGGCAAGTATTTTTTTGCCCACTCGGTCTTTTGCCTCGAAAATTGTAACTTGATTTTTGCCTTTTGCCGCCTCAATTGCACAGCAAAGCCCTGACGCACCACCGCCGATAATGGCAACCTTCATTTCACCGCCCCCTTTTGATTTTCTATATTCTATCACAACGCAAAAAATATCTCAACTCCTACAGACATAAAAAGAGCTGTAAAAACTCATTTTTACAGCCCCGTTAATTTTAAAAGAGTTTGTCGAAGGGATCTCTTTCTCCTAAAATGATTCTGACGAAGTTGTCAATTGCGTTGACAAACTTTCTGAGAAGATTTGCAATTGATGTTTTAAGTGAATTCATCATATCGTTGCCGAATTGACCTGCATTCGTATTTGTCACAGTGTCAAGCATATCATAAAGGAAGCTCTTCATTGTGAGATTCCCTTGAACATAATCTGAATAGAAGGATTTAACTGTTGTCAGCTCTTCTGCACTTAAAGTGTTTTTGGTTGCGTTTTCAAATGAAGTCCACATTTTTGCCAACGCTGTTTTGTTGTTGCCATAAGCTTTGTTTATGTCAAGATAGCAAACTGTCATAAGGAATACTTCGTCTTGATCCTGAGCCACAGCTATTCTTCTTGTAGGCATTTCAGCCAAAACAATGTGGTCACCCTTTTCGCTGCCGTTCATCTTGTTAAGTACGCTGTCAGCTGTCTCTATCAAGAAATTAAAAGCACCGGTTACAGTTGCGAAGCTTTCTTCGCTATAGGAGTCACCAACCTGTGAACGTCTAATGGTGAAAAGAGCTTTAAAGGCATCTAAATATGAAACGGAATATTCCTTTGAGAATGCCCAGATAACATTCAAAACATATGACAGAGGAGCTGAGAAGAACTCTGAGAACATATCTGTCAGAAGTCTTCTTGCAACATAAAAACCCTCTTCCTTCTCGCCGGTGAGAAGATATTCTGTTTGAACACCTAAAGCCGCCATAAGAGGCAGGAAATCAACAGTTCTTTGTTTACACCAGTTGTTATCTATAAGAGCGCCAAGACCTGAAAGCTCAACTATCTTGCCAAAGAATGTATATGCATCCATTCTGACATTATCGTCAATAGGTCTTGAGCCTTTTTCTAAAAGAACAAAGTGGGGATTAATAAGTGAGCCGATAAAGTTTGTTATGGCCACTATGTTTTCGTTGGTGTAGAATTTGCCACCACCCCAGTAATTGCTGATGATTCTCTTAAGGTAAAGGTTCATGTTTGCTCTCGCAAGAGAAAGCTCTGTTTTGCCAAGAACAAAATAATAGTTATAGTGACCTACATTGTTGCCAACAGTTATTTTAACTTCGTTGATTTTTTCAAACAATGCCTTATCCTGTTCTTTGCCCTCATATTCATATCTGTTGCCGTTGAGAACCACTGCACACTCGTCATATGCAGCCTTAAAGCTACAGTCTGAACCACTGTGGTCGTCAACATCAACCATACAAATTCTAAAATTAGCCCATGAGAAAGGGCTTGACGAATCGTTATAAAGGTCATCAATAGTTACACCGAACATATCGTCAGCTTTGTTAGCTTTAATAAAAGCTTCCATATTAAGGATTTTTCCGGCTTTGTCAACGCTGCTGTAACCAACCTGATTAATGCTCTGTGAGAATTCCGTTCTGATTTCGCTGATTATAGGGTCAATGACCTTTGCTACACTGGCAGGGCGTTTATCGTCGTCATCTTCAGTGACACCGGCGAAGCCCACAACACTAAAGCATGAAAAGGCAAGTGAAAGAGCTAATAACAAGCTTAAAAACTTTTTCATTTTTACAAGTACTCCTTTGGTAAAGTATAGTTCGCCAATTTTTGCTTTTACATTTTACCACTAACTTACAATTAAGTCAATAAAAAAACTGCCTAAAAAGCTTATTTATTTTTACTGCTAAGCTTTTAAAGCGGTACAAAGTTACAAAATTTGTAATTGACTTCATATGTTCTGCGTGTTATAATGAAAAAGTAACAATCAAAAAAAGGAGGAAATTTCAAATGTCAGACAAACTTAACAAAAAATACGGTCTGCCCACAGCAATATGTATGGTTGTCGGTATTGTAATTGGCAGCGGCGTATTCTTTAAAGCTGAAAAAATTCTCACTGAAACCGGCGGTAATCTTCCATTGGGCATTTTAGCTTGGGTTATCGGCGGTATTGTTATGGTCAGCTGTGCCTATGCTTTTTCCATTCTTGCCACAAAGCACGAAAAAATTAACGGTGTTCTCGACTATGCGGAGGCTCTTGTAGGCAAAAAATACAGCTTCGTTATCGGCTGGTTTCTTGCTATACTTTACTACCCCACTCTTACATCGGTTCTCGCTTGGGTCAGCGCAAGATATATATGTGTTCTGTTCGGCTGGAGCATAAGCGGTGGTGAGTGCCTTGCACTTTCGGGCTTTTTGCTTATCGCTTCATTCGCTCTCAACTCTTTAGCTCCGGTTATTTCAGGTAAATTTCAAATTTCAACCACAGTCATTAAGCTTATCCCCCTTTTCCTTATGGCTGTTGGCGGCACTATAAAAGGTCTTTCCGACGGTATGCTTGTTCAGAACTTCACAACAGTTGTTGTTGAAGACGTTAACTCAGCCGGAGCTTTATTTAAAGCTGTTGTTGCCACTTGCTTCGCATATGAAGGCTGGATAGTTGCAACCTCAATTAACTCTGAACTTAAGGACGCAAAGAAAAACCTGCCAAGAGCTCTCATTATCGGTACCGTCGCCGTTGTCACAATTTATATTATCTACTATATCGGTCTTGCCGGCGGAATCACAAATTCTGAAATGATGGCAGGCGGTGAAGCCGGTGCAAAAATCGCTTTCTCAGCTGTTTTCTCAAATTTCGCAGGTACACTGCTGTTTATCTTTGTTGTTATCTCATGTTTGGGAACACTCAATGGTCTTATGCTCGGCTGCACAAGAGCAATGTATTCCTGTGCAATGCACGGTGACTATAAATCAGTAAAAATGTTTAAGCATGTTGACCCCTCAACTAATATGCCCTCTAATTCAAGCATATTTGGTCTTTTCATTTGTGGCTGCTGGTTACTGTTCTTCTACGGCTCGGTTATAACAACTCTCGACGGCAACGCTCCTTGGTTTGGCAAATTCTCATTTGATTCCTCTGAGCTTCCCATCGTCACCACCTACGCTATGTACCTTCCCATTTTCATTGCAATGATCAAAAAAGAAAAGGATCTGGGATTCTTTAAGGGCAAGGTTGCTCCGGTTCTCGCTATTATCAGCTCACTTGTAATGGTTGGCTCGGCAATTTACGCTCACGGCATAGCGCCATATCTCACTGCAAAAGCTAAAGGTGAGTTTGACCTTCCTGTTTTATTCTACCTCATAGTCTATGCAGTAATCATGTTAGTTGGCCTTATGATTATGAAGAAAAGCAAGAAGAAATCATAATCAAATACCATCGCACACAATTACAAAATTAATCTCAAAAGGGCTGTCCCATGAAAATGTGGCAGCCCAATTATTTTATTCTTTCAGCTGTCTTTTCCGGCTTTTCGCAAGCTTTAAAATATGTTCAGCGGATGTTTTATAACACCAGGATATTTTCCCATATCAAAAAAGGTTTCTTTAGACTTCAAATCCAAAGAAACCTTTTTATTAATTTAAGCTGATTTTTATTTATTGTTGCCGCTTTTTAGATATTCATCGCAAAGCTCAACAATCTTTTTTGAGAACCTTTTTTTATAGTACTTCTTAAACTTATCGTCAATAAAGGGTGTCGCTCCCATACCTATAAGACCGACAGTGCCCACAACTGCACCTATATAATAAGAATTGAAAGTGAGGCACAAGGTTAAACCAACGCCGAAGATTAAGGTCGATACAATACCGAAAACGATAGAACAAATAGTTCCTTCAGTGTCGGCTTTTTTATCGAGCAACTTAATTCGCTGAGCGAGAGATTCTTCCTCAGATTGTTGATATTTCTTTTTTATATTTTCGATTTCCTGCTTTTCAGTAGGTGAATATGTGTAACGAAACTTTTTATTTTCCATAAATAACTCCTGTGAGTAGTTTTAGTCGTTGTCATCGAGTGGTAACAGCACAGTAAATGTTGTAAACTTATTAAGCTCACTTTCAACTTGAATTTCGCTGCCTGTTATATCAATTACTCTTTTAACA
>CAYWKY010000137.1:0-5331 GCA_964458915.1 uncultured Faecalibacterium sp. | reverse complement strand
ATATAATAGTTATATAATACTCAGGAGGTAAGACTTATGCGACTTTTACTCGCCGAAGATGAAAAAGATTTATCAAAGGCTCTTTGCGCCGTTTTAAAACATAATAACTATTCCGTTGACCCGGTTTTTAACGGTCAGGACGCTCTTGATTACGGTCTTTGTGAAAATTATGATGCAATTATTCTTGATATTATGATGCCCAAGAAAAACGGTCTTGAGGTGTTAGCGGAGCTTAGAAAGCAGGGCGTTGACACACCTGTTATTATTCTCACAGCTAAATCCGAAACCGACGATAAAATTCTCGGTCTCGACACAGGCGCAGACGACTATTTAACAAAGCCTTTCTCAATGGGTGAGCTTCTTGCAAGAATCAGAGCCCTCACCAGAAGAAAATCCGAATTTTTGCCCAACCTGCTCACTATAGGCAATCTTTCTCTTAACAGAGAGACCTTCGAGCTTAGCGTTGGCGACAACTCGCTTCGTTTGGGCAACAAAGAATTTCAGATGATCGAGCTTTTAATGAACAGCCCCGGACGACTCATTTCAACAGAGCAATTTATGGAAAGAATTTGGGGATATGAAACAGAAGCCGAAATAAATGTTGTTTGGGTATATATCTCTTATCTTCGCAAAAAGCTAACCACCTTAGGCGCAAACTTAGAAATTAAAGCTGTGCGTGGTGTCGGCTACACCTTAGAAGAAATTTCAAATTAAGGCAAAAAAATCAGGAAAGGAAGAGCAAACCATTTACGGGTATGCTTAAGTTTAAATTATGCTGAAAAAACTGCAAAGACGTTTTATGGCAATTGCTTTGTTTGCCCTCGCCTCGCTGACAATAGTGCAAACCATTGGAGTTAATGTTATTAATATATATCAGCGTGACTCTGATGTGCGCTCAGTGTTAAAAATAATATCTGCTAACAAAGGTGTTTTGCCAAGTAATTTTGACGACGGCACCGCTGGGAACTTTTTAAACCCCTTTGGAATATATCATATAAACATTCAAACCCCTTATTCCACCCAATATTTTGTCGTTGAAATGGAAGACAATGTGGTTACTAATATTTCCACAGAAAACGCAAAAGATGTCAACGACAAAACCGCCTTTAACTATGCCGCACAAATTTATAACACTAATCCCGGCTACGGCATGGTGGATAACTACAGATACTACTACACTGTTAACACATCGGGTAAAGCAATGATTGTTTTTATTGATATGACAAGAGATCTTGCACAGGTTACTGCTCTTGCTACAATATCAATTTTCGTTAACATAATAACTATAACCGCTTTAGTTATACTGGTTTATTGGCTGTCTAAAAAGGCTATGAAGCCTGTTGCCGACAGCATTGAAAAGCAAAAGCAATTTATAACTGATGCCAGTCATGAGCTGAAAACTCCCCTTGCCATTATCTCCGCCAACGCTGAGGTGCTGGAAATGTGTGATGGTGAAAATGAATGGCTGACCAGCATAAAAAATCAAACCACAAGAATGAATCATCTTGTTAAAAAATTAGTTGAATTGTCAAAGCTTAATGAAATGCGTGACAAGGACAATCACACAACCTTTAATATAAGCTCCGCTTTTCTTGACACAGCGGCAAACTTTGAAACCAGCGCCGCCGTTGCCAACAAAAACTTTTCATATTCAGCCGCAAATGATTTAGAGTTCGACGGTGACGAGGGTGAAATAAGACAGCTTATCACTATCCTTTGTGACAACGCTATAAAGTACACCGACGAATGTGGTCACATTAAGCTAACATTATATAAATCGGGCAAGAATATTATTATTGAGAGCTTCAACACTTGCGAATATATCGACCAAAACACTGTTTCTCATTTGTTCGACAGATTTTACAGAGGCGATGCCTCAAGAGCGAGAGAGGAAAAGGTGGGCGGCTATGGAATAGGTCTATCTATAGCTCAGGCCATAGTCCACCGCCACAAGGGAAAAATTAAGGTTTCAACTACGGGTACCACAGGCATAACCTTTAAAGTAACTCTTTAATATATCCCATGGCTAAAACCTTGACAAACAGCGTAAAAAGTGGTAGATTATATAATTGAAATAATTATGTTAAGTATAGAAAAGGATTGGTGAATTAAATGTCAGGCCATTCAAAATGGAGTACCATTAAAAGAAAAAAAGAAAAGACCGACGGTGCAAGAGCAAAAGTCTTCACTAAAATCGGCAGAGAAATTGCTGTAGCAGTTCGTGACGGCGGTCCCGACCCGGCATCAAACTCAAAGCTTAAGGACGTTATCGCAAAGGCAAAGGCAAACAACGTACCAAACGACAATATTGAAAGAATCATTAAGAAGGCTTCCGGCGAAACCGGCAGCAACAACTATGAAAACATCGTTTACGAAGGCTACGGCCCCTCAGGTGTTGCAGTTATTGTTGAAACTCTCACTGACAACCGTAATCGTACCGCCGGCGAAATGCGTCACTATTTTGACAAAAACAAGGGCAATTTAGGTCAGCAGGGCTGTGTTTCATTTATGTTCACACGCTACGGTGTTATTGTTATTGAGCAGGAAGACACAGACGAAGAGAAGCTTATGGAAGATGCACTTGAAGCAGGCGCAACCGACTTCCTCACAGACGACGAGGACGTTTATGTTATCCGCACTGAGCCTAACGATTTAGGTGCTGTACGCGACGACCTTGAAGCGAAAGGATATACTTTTGTTTCCGCCGAGGTTGAGTATGTACCAAGCACTGAGACAGCTTTAACAGATGAGGATGACCTTAAATGTATGGGCAGACTTCTCGAAATGCTGGAAGACAATGACGATGTGCAAAATGTTTGGCACAACCTTGAGAATGAGGACGACCTCCTTGATGGGAAAGGTTGAAGCTTAAAGATTAAAAAGCTATAAAAATTAATGACGGATGAAAGGTAGATAAAGGGCTTTCATCCGTCAGTTTTATTTTTTAGTTGATTTAATTAACATTTTGGTTTTGATATAAGGAACATTTCACGCTACACTTTTCATCATCAAAACGAATAGTCATATATGAATTCATGACAAAACCTGACTTATTTTCCTGCCATGAAGCAGTAAAGGAAGTGCTTGTACCATTTTGCTCCGAATTTTTCTCATTTTTCAGAGTTTCATTTTTAAATTGCTCATATTCATCTTTGGGCAATTCCCAATAGCTGTCAATTTCCACATTCGTCCTTGGATTATATTCATAAACATAAGTTACATTTTGTGCATTTGAGGGGATTCTTTCCGGCATAACCTTAACTATATTGCTGTAATTCTCCTTACAGCCATCATCTAAGATAAGATAATTTGTCACATTTTCAGTGTGAGATTTAATGGGATACATTTCTGCGTTAAAAGCGGAAAAACCCAATGTAGCAAAACACATAAAGCCAACATACGCTAAAATTCCAATAGCAGTAAAAAGCATAGTAAACGCCTTTATTACCTTGTTTTTATTTACACAAATTACGCCTAAAAAAAGACTAACAAAAGGTAAGCACATAAATACCGGCACAAGCCAGCCAAGAAAACTAAAATCTAAAACAGGGAATTTAAAATTACCACGCATTATGATATGAATACCCACAACGACTATACCCCACAGCATACAAACTATTATCCACGCTGCTTTTTTCTTGCTTTTAGACATAATAACACCCCTTGCTTTTTCTTTGATTTGATTATAGCAAAAAGCATTTGTTAAGTCAAGATATGTGTAAAAAGAAAAAACAACAGATAAGCTGTTGTGGTTTTAGTGTTTATTAGAGATTCCCCCACAAAAACTTTCCATTTTCACATCAAACTCCAATTATTCGTACTTTGAATGTGTATAATAGAATCATAACAACAAGGAGGAGTGTCAAAATGGAAAGTATGATTTTTATAACAATAACCGGTTTAAACTATTATTATGGAAAGAAGCCATTTAAAATTGGCAGAATTATAAAGCTCGAAAAAGACCTTGATAACGAGTACGACTCAAACGCTATAGCTGCAACGCTCCCCTATATCGAAAAAATAGGCTATGTGGCAAATAGCGTCCACACAGTTTATGACGGTACCTATAGCGCAGGCAGGCTTTTTGATAAATTTGAAACCTCTGCCTATACCGAAGTCATTATTGTCACTGATGACAGTGCCATTGTAAAGCTTCTTAAAGACGATGAAGTTCAAGAGAAATTCTGATTTTATCCTTTCTCTCTCTCATTTCAATATTTTTGAACAGGGAGCTGTGTGCTGAAAAGTACATAGCTCCCTGTTCGTTTAGTTGTTTCTCTGCCTTGACAAAAAATATCGTCCACAAAAAAACTGACCCCGCCATAAAACGAGGTCAGTAATTTTAATTAATCAAATTAACTTATGCAAGCTCTGCGAAGTACTTGATTGTACGAACCATCTGGCTTGTGTATGAGTTCTCGTTGTCATACCATGAAACAACCTGAACCTCATAAAGACCGTCAGCGATCTTAGCAACCATTGTCTGAGTTGCATCGAAGAGTGAACCGTATCTCATGCCGATAACGTCTGAGGAAACGATGGGATCTTCGTTGTAGCCGAATGAATCTGAAGCAGCAGCCTTCATAGCAGCGTTGATAGCTTCAACTGTAACGTCGTCGCCCTTAACAACAGCTGTAAGAATTGTTGTTGAACCTGTGGGAACAGGAACACGCTGAGCTGAACCGATAAGTTTGCCGTTAAGCTCAGGGATAACAAGGCCGATAGCCTTAGCAGCACCTGTTGAGTTGGGAACGATGTTAGCTGCGCCTGCACGAGCTCTTCTCATGTCGCCCTTTCTGTGAGGACCATCAAGGATCATCTGATCGCCTGTGTAAGCGTGGATAGTAGCCATGATACCGCTCTGGATGGGAGCATAATCGTTAAGAGCCTTAGCCATAGGAGCAAGGCAGTTTGTTGTGCATGATGCAGCAGAGATGATCTTGTCATCAGCTGTAAGAGTGTTTTCGTTTACGCTGTAAACGATTGTGGGAAGGTCGTTACCTGCGGGAGCTGAAATAACAACTTTCTTAGCGCCTGCATCGATGTGAGCCTGTGCCTTTGCCTTTGAGCAGTAGAAACCTGTGCATTCGAGAACAACGTCAACACCGATTTCGCCCCAAGGAAGCTCAGCAGCATTAGCCATAGCATAAATCTTAAGAGTCTTGCCGTCAACTGTGATTGTACCTGCTTCGTCGTCAGCTGATACTGTGTGAAGGTTCTCACCGATAACACCACAGTAACCGCCTTGAGCTGTGTCGTACTTAAGAAGGTTAGCAAGCATTGAGGGCTTTGTAAGGTCGTTGATAGCAACAACATCATAGCCTTCTGCAC
>CAYWKY010000136.1:0-5463 GCA_964458915.1 uncultured Faecalibacterium sp. | reverse complement strand
GTCTTGCGTACGCGCTTAAGGTTATCGCTGCGCCATTTGGCAATTTCCCGCCAAAAGCAGAGAAGAAGTATGCTGTTTGCGATAGTAGATAAACAGTGTAAAGAAGACACACCGAGCCTAAAAAGCCACCAATAAAGCCGGGGGAAGCTATGCGAAGCTTAGACAGATTCTTTCTAAGAGACTTTCCCTTGTGAGAGTCTATATCATATTTAAAGGCGAAAAGTACGCTGACAATATAGGGCGTAAAAATTAATGCCACAATAAAGTAAAAAGGCTCAAGATTAAAAGATAGTTTCTCACTTAAAATGTCATTTACAAAATCTGAGGTTAAACTTTCAAAAGCTGCATCGCTTTCAATAAGTAAAAATATTAGAACTATAATTACAGGTACAGCTAAAAGAAGACCTAAAACAGCACCTAAGTGGTGGCGGTTTTCATTTTTGGTTTTTAGAGATATAACCAACGCTCTAAGGGGCAAAAAGTAATTTGCTATAGGGGTGAGAAAGCCTCTTTGAATTAAATCAAAAGCATAAAGATAGGTGCCTGAGGAGTGAAGATTGCTTTGTGTCAGGCTAAGACAATAAAGGGCAGAAAACAGCATTAGCACAGGAATAAGAAAACCGTTTGCGTGAAGGGCTAAAGCTGCGTCAACACAAAGGCAGGCAGTACCGGGCAAAAGAGCAGACAAATTAAAGCTCTTTCTTTTAACAACAATATAAGCTGTGGCAAGGGCAAAAAACACTAAATAAATTAAGGCGGTTGTAATAAAATGCTCGTCGAAAATATATAGCGTCAAAAGAAAAACAGTTACAAAAGAAATTGGAATAATCAAAAAATCAAAAATGTCACCTTTAAGCTCTTTTTTGTTAAGGATAGATAAATTATTTTCCTTCATTGTTTTCACCTCATTCATCATCATCTTTAAATTCTAAAATATCACCGGGCTGACAATCTAATGCCTTGCAAAGACTCTCTAAGGTGGAAAAGCGTATAGCCTTAGCCTTGCCCGTTTTAAGTATGGAAAGGTTAGCCTGTGTTATGCCTATTATATTTGCAAGCTCACCTGAAGAAATTTTTCGCTTCGCCATCATAACATCTAAATTAACAATAATCGCCATAAAATCACCTCAAATAGTCAGCTCATTTTCGCTTTTAATCTCAGTTGCCTTTGCCATGACATTTTTTAGTACCCTTAAAATGAGAGCCATAAATGCACTCGCTAAAGTGAAAATTGCAAGCGGCAAATAAAATATAGCGCACACTCCGGCTACCAATGCCACAAAGCAACAGCACCAGGATAAATAGCGAAGATAGTTTACGGTTTTAGCTGTGAAAACATCTCCACTGAGAATGTTTTTGAGAATTTTCATAATGAAAATCAAAGCGAGCCATCCGGCAGGGCAGGACGCATAAAAAGCAACGAGTATAATTTTTATCGTGCTTTCAAGGGCAAAGCTGCCGAAAAACCATCTTGCGCCGGGAACAGCGACTACAGTTAAAATTCCAAGCAGTACCATAAGGGTATAGGTGATATAAAGTGTGAGCTTAGTGCTTTTTTCGCTTGTGTACATATGTTTTCCTCCTAAGTTTGTTTTGCAAGGTCAATATAGCATAACTTTTATCGTTTGTCAATAAAAAATACATGAAAAACATAAAATTTTTATTTTTTTGCGGTTTGAAGTAATCGTCTAAATAAAATGATGATTTTGGTTAAAACTATAAATCAAGGCAATTATAGCTAAGTTTTATTTAAAAAGGGAAGGCTAATAACTGACTAAGAGTCAGCCGCCGTCTTGTTTCCCTTTGATTTTGGTGCGGTTATGACTATTTTTGACTTTTTATCTTTAATTGGCGGAATTTCGCTTTTTATTTTTGGAATGCAAACTATGAGCAATGCCCTTGAAAAGCGTGCCGGAGAAAAACTAAAGCCACTTTTGAGCAAAATGACATCACATCCATTAAAGGGCTTTCTTTTAGGCGTTGGTGTCACTGCCGTTATGCAGTCCTCAACAGCAACATCTGTTATGGCTGTAAGCTTTGTCGGCTCAGGGATAATGAGTCTGCAACAGACGATTCCCGTTATAATGGGTGCCAATTTAGGCACAACAGTTACTGCTTGGATTTTATCTCTTAGCGGAATAAAAAGCGACAGCTTTATTGCAATGCTGTTTAAGCCGGATACTTTTGTTCCTGTAATAGCTTTAATAGGAACGATTTTGCTTTTATTTTCAAAGAAAAGCGAAAAGAAAGATGTTGCCCAAATCCTTTTAGGCTTTTCGGTGCTTATGACAGGCATGAGCGCAATGTCTCAGGCGGTGTCGGGGCTTAAAGACGTTCCCCAATTTGCTAAAGCTCTGACTCTATTTAAAAATCCAATATTAGGTGTAATGCTCGGTGCGCTGATAACGGCAATCATTCAGTCTTCATCGGCATCAATCGGCATTTTGCAAGCCTTGTGTTCCACAGGTACCGTAACACTTGGCGCCGCTATTCCAATTGTTATGGGGCAGAATATCGGCACTACCGTGACAGCTATGCTATCCTCTTTAGGCGCGAACAAAAGCGCAAAAAGTGCAGCATTTGTTCATTTATATTTTAATGTTATCGGAACTCTTGTGCTGTTAGTCGCCTTTTATGTGGGAGATATATTTATAGGCTTTTCTTTTAAAAATGCGGCGGCTAATTCGGCAGATGTGGCGCTGATTCACACTGTTTTTAATTTGCTGTGCACTCTTATATGGCTGCCCTTTACGAGACTTTTAGAAAAGCTGGCTTTAAAAACAGTTAAGTAAACAGAAAATGTATAAGAGTTATTTAATAATTATTAAACTTTGTGTTCATTCTATTTTCATATTGACTTTTAATTCAAATTTTGTTATCATTAACATAAAGAATTTTAGGAGGTGCAACAATGGAAGTTGTAGCAGAAGTATTTGAAAAGATGCAAGCTATTTTTGACATCGTTATCAAGTTTATCAAGGGTCTTTTTAACAGCATTAAGCCCGAAGACACTGATCCTTCAGCTGAAGCATAATCAGTGCAAAAATCTAATTTCAAAAAAGCAGAAGTCGAAAGGCTTCTGTTTTTTTATGCTTGTTTTTTATATGTGGCTGTGCTATAATGACTCGAAGAACATAGTTACACTGTGTAGCAATTGTTCTGATGATATAAAAGGAGACAGAAGTTATGAACATTATTGTTGCAGGCTGTGGAAAAATCGGTCAAGCTGTTATTGCAACTCTCTGCGGTGAGGGACATGATGTAACGGTCATTGACAATAATCCCGACCTAATTAGTGAAATGACAAATATCTATGACGTTATAGGTGTTTGTGGCAACGCGGCAGACTGTGATACCCTTGAAGAAGCGGCAATAAGCCAAGCTGAGCTATTCGTTTGTGTAACAGGCTCAGATGAAATGAATATGCTTTCTTGCTTTATCGCTAAGAAAATGGGTGCAAAGCATACAGTTGCAAGAATCAGAAATCCGGAATACAACGATCGCTCTCTCGGCTTTATGCGTGGACATCTTGATTTGTCTATGTCCATAAACCCGGAGCTTCTTGTGGCTCAGGAGCTTTATAATATATTAAAGCTGCCTTCCGCCTTTAAGGTTGAGTATTTTTCAAGAAGAAACCTTGAAATGATAGAGGTCAAGCTTAAAAGTGACTCGCCGCTTCAAGGCAAAAAGCTGTCTAAGCTGCGTGAAAAACAAAATGTAGAATTCCTTATCGGTGCTGTTCTTCGTAACGGCAAGGTTATAATTCCCGACGGTAGCTTTGAGCTTATGGCAGGGGACGAAATATCAATTGCCGCTGCACCGTCAGATATGCAAAAGCTGTTAAAATCTCTGGGTATACTTAAAAAGCAAGCCAGAAGCGTTATGATTTTAGGTGGCAGCAAAACAGCATATTATCTTGCGAAAATGCTTATTTCTTCAGGCAACGAGGTTAAGATAATAGAAAAAAGTAAGGAACGCTGCGAACAGCTTTCTGAGAAGCTGCCAAAGGCTGTGCTCATTGGTGGCGACGGCTCACAGCAGGAGCTTCTTTTAGAGGAAGGTCTTCGTTCTCTAGACGCATTTGTGGCTTTAACGGGTATGGACGAAGAAAACATTCTCATTTCTATTTTTGCCTCTAACCAAAATGTACCAAAGGTTATTTCAAAGGTCAACCGTAATGAAATGGTTAAAATGGCTGAGAATTTAGGTCTTGACTGTATTGTGTCCACTAAATCAATAACATCGGACATTATTTTAAGATATACTCGTGCTCTCAATAATTCCCTTGGCAGCAGCATTGAAACTCTTTATAAAATAATGGACGGTAAGGTTGAAGCTCTTGAATTTAAGGTTCATCCCGATTCAAGACTTATAGGAGTACCGATTAAAGAGCTGAAAATCAAGCCGGGTATTCTTATTGCAGGCATTATTCGTGCCGGCAAGAAGACTATAATCCCTAAAGGCGACGATATGATTTTGCAAGGCGACAGAGTTATAATTCTTTCGGCAGAGTACCGCATAAAAAGGCTCTCTGACATTTTGAGGTAAGATTATGAACAGAAGAATGGTTTTATATACGGTTGGTACTGTTATAAAAATTGAATCCGCATTAATGGTGTTGCCTTTAATAGTGTCTCTTATATATAAAGAGGCCTGCGCTGTAGATTTTCTTATATCAATAGGAATCGCTTTGGTTTTAGGCTTTGCCTTAACCTTGATATTTAAGCCCGGCAGCAAGGTCATCTATGCAAAAGAAGGCTTTGTAATTGTAGCTTTAGCGTGGTTCGTTTTGTCCGCCGTGGGTGCTTTGCCCTTTTATTTAAGCAGAGAAATTCCCTCATACATTGATGCCTTTTTTGAAACTGTCAGCGGATTTACTACAACAGGTGCATCGATTTTGACTGATGTTGAGGCAATGAGCAAGGGTCTTCTGTTTTGGCGAAGCTTTACTCACTGGGTCGGCGGCATGGGTGTGCTTGTGTTTATGCTGGCTATAGTCCCGGGTGTTTCAGACAGAAGCATACATATTTTAAGGGCAGAGGCTCCCGGCCCAATAGTCGGTAAATTAGTGCCGAAAATGAAGCACACAGCGAGAATACTCTATGTCATATATGTGGCTATGACTATTATTGAAATAGTTTTTCTTCTTGCAGGCAAAATGCCGCTTTTCGACAGCTTGCTTCATGCTTTTGGTACCGCCGGCACAGGTGGATTTGGTATAAAAGCTGACGGTCTTGCTTCATATTCCCCATATCTTCAATGGGTTGTGGCTATATTTATGCTTCTTTTCGGCGTAAACTTTAACCTTTACTACTTTATGCTGATGAAAAAGTTTAAGACTGTTATAAAAAGTGAGGAGCTTATCGCTTATATACTCATAGTTGTTGCCTCAGTTGGGGCGATAACCCTTAATATTTTGCCTCGTTTTGGTACTTTTTCGGAAAGCCTTAGACAAGCGGCTTT
>CAYWKY010000135.1:0-5502 GCA_964458915.1 uncultured Faecalibacterium sp. | reverse complement strand
GGATGCTCATAAAGTACCCACATAATCTTAGCTGCGTCCATAGCTGAACCACCGCCAAGAGCGATAATTGTATCAGGCTTGAATGTTGCCATCTGAGCAGCACCCTCTCTTGCACAAGCAAGTGTTGGGTCGGGAGCAACATTTGAGAATGTTGTGTGAATAATACCCATTTCGTCAAGCTTATCTGTAATAGGCTTAGTGTAACCGTTTTCATAAAGGAACTTATCTGTTACGATAAATGCTCTCTTTTTGCCCATAACATTCTTAAGCTCATCAAGAGCAACAGGCAGACAGCCTTTCTTGATATATACCTTTTGAGGTGTACGGAACCAGAGCATGTTTTCCCTTCTTTCTGCAACGGTTTTAATATTGATAAGGTGTTTAACACCAACGTTTTCTGAAACTGAGTTACCGCCCCATGAGCCACAACCGAGGGTAAGTGAGGGAGCAAGCTTAAAGTTATAAAGGTCACCGATACCGCCATGTGATGAAGGTGTGTTAACAAGAATACGGCAGGTCTTCATTCTTGAATAGAACTCAGCGAGCTTATCCTGCTGTGTTGTTTCGTTAAGATAAATTGAGGATGTGTGTCCGTAACCACCATCAGCAATAAGCTGTTCAGCCTTTGAAAGAGCATCTTGGAAATCCTTAGCCTTGTACATAGCGAGTACAGGTGAAAGCTTTTCGTGAGCGAATTCCTCTGAGATGTCAACACTTTCAACTTCACCGATAAGAATCTTCGTTCCTTCGGGTACTGTTACACCTGAAAGCTCAGCAATTTTAGCGGCTTTTTGACCAACGATTTTAGCGTTAAGTGCGCCGTTGATAATAATGGTCTTTCTAACCTTTTCTGTTTCAGCCGGTGTGAGGAAATAACAGCCTCTTGCAGCGAACTCCTCCTTAACGGCATTATAAATACTTTCCATAACGATAACTGAATGCTCTGAAGCGCAAATCATACCGTTATCAAAGGTCTTTGAATGAATAATTGAGTTAACAGCAAGAAGAATGTCTGCGCTGTCATCAATAATTGCAGGTGTGTTACCTGCGCCAACACCAAGTGCAGGCTTACCGCTTGAATATGCAGCCTTAACCATACCGGGGCCACCTGTTGCAAGGATAATATCTGCCTCTTTCATAACTGTGTTTGTCAGCTCAAGTGAAGGAACATCGATCCAATCAATGATACCTTCGGGTGCGCCGGCTTTAACAGCAGCCTCAAGAACAAGCTTTGCAGCAGCTATTGTGCAAGCCTTTGCTCTGGGGTGCGGGGAAATAATAATAGCATTTCTTGTTTTAAGAGCTATAAGACATTTAAAGATTGCTGTTGATGTGGGGTTTGTTGTAGGAATAACAGCCGCGATAACACCGATAGGCTCAGCTACCTTTTTGATACCGTAAGCTTTGTCTTCTTCAATAACACCACAGGTCTTTGTGTGTTTTTATATGCGTTATAGATGTACTCTGCAGCATAGTTGTTTTTAATAACCTTATCTTCTACTACGCCCATACCTGTTTCTTCAACAGCCATTTTTGCAAGGGGGATTCTTGCCTTGTTTGCAGCTGAAGCAGCAGCGAGGAATATTTTATCTACTTGCTCTTGAGTGAAAGTAGCGAACTCCTGCTGAGCTTTTCTTGTGCGTGCGATTGCTTCTTCGAGCTTTTCCACGCTGTCGACAATTTCGTAAGTTTTGGTTTCCATTTTATGTCCTCCTAAAATTAGATACTATTATTACTGTGTGAGTCTATTGTTGAGAAATGCAAGAGATAGAGCGAGGTTTTCGTGCTTTAACAGCACATCTTCGGGAACATTGAGCCTTACGGGCGCAAAATTCCAAATTGCCTTAATGCCGCTTTTTACCATTAAATCGCATACCTGCTGAGCTGAGCCGGTACCAACAGTAATGATTCCGATTTTGATGTCGTTGTTTTCACAAAAAGCACCAAAATTATCCATAGGCAAAACCTGTGTTTTGCTTTTACCTAAAAACAGCGGATCATTGTTGCAATCGAAGCCTGCAACGATTTTTACACCGAACTGTTGAAAGCCGTCATATTCAAGCAGTGCTCTGCCTAATTTTCCGGCACCCACAAGAACAGCGGATGTAAGCTTGTTGCAGCCTAAGCAATTCTCAAGTTGGCTTATTAACTCCTTAACAGCATAGCCGATCTTTGGTCTACCTGCGCCACTAACAGAGTTTAAGTCCTTTCTCACCTGAACTTCACCGAGGCCGAGGTCTTTTGCAATGGCTGTTGCAGATATATTCTCACAACGCCCCTGCGGAAGATTGCTTAAATAATTAAGATATAAGGGCAAACGACCGAGAGTTGCTTTAGATATACCTGTTTTTTCCATTACTCACACTCCTTCCTCTCAGTGCTGAAGACATTTTATCAAAAGAAACCGATTTTGGGAATTATAAGATTGTTATATCAGTATTATATTTATCGATATACCCCATACCGATATATAACAACCATGTTAAAAAAATATGTTTTAATTGTTAAGATGCTTTCTTTTTGATTCGCAAAGCTCAGTAATAAAGAGATTATCGAGCTTTGTAAGTTTATAACCGTTTTTATAAATAAGCATATCCTTATATATTTTTTTATTATCAACGCAGATTTTCTGAACGAGACCATATCGGTCAAGTAGCTTCTGCGGTGCGGGAGACACCCACATAAATGTATTTGGATTTTCCGAAAGCAAATCGAATTGGCTTGCACGCTCGAAAATAAATATGCGCCTATCTATATTATCCGGCAGTTCTTCTTTAACAACTTTAGCTAAAGGCAAAGACGGTACATAAGGGTCAGCGTGGGCAATTTCGATATAATCGGTTAAATCATCAAAGGTTATTTGCTCTTTTTTTGCAAGAGGACAATCACTGCTCATCATAAGCATATATGAAAACTCTGTAACCAACTCATAATAAAGACCTTTTTCCTCAAGCATTGATTTAAAATATTTATCATAGTTTTCAGCGTATCTGATAATACCAAGCTTATAGTCATGATTTAAAATATTGTTGATAGTTCTTTGCGAGTTAGTTTCCTTGTAAAAGATTTCGGCAGGGTCCAAGGAAAGAGACTTTGAAAAATTAACAAAAGCGTCTGAAATATAACACGCTCTGGGAACGGAAATAGAAAACTTTTGCTTTTTTACAGCTCCGCTTTTATAAATATCCTCAACCTGCTCAATTTGCTTTAAAATATCCTTTGCATAGCCGATAAAGGTTTCACCCTCAGGTGTGAGGGACATACCCTTTGCGGTGCGTTCAAAAATTGTTATGCCAAGGTCAGCCTCAAGCTCTTTAATTGAACGGCTGATATTTGGTTGGGCAATAAGAAGCGTTTCCGCAGCCTTATTAAGTGAACCAACTCTTGCGACCTCGACGGCATATTTCATATGTAAAATATTCACATAACCACTCCCTGATGAATGTCTGAAATAATTGTATCATAACTAACTTTAATAATCAATAATTTTGGAAAACACCGGAAGAAAAAATCAATCAAAAAAGCGACAACAGATATTTTCCGTTGCCGCTAAAGTTAAATTTTAATTTTAAAAGCACCTTTTACATTGGCTAAAGCCTTGACTTTGCGCCTGAGCCACAGTAACCTGCTTAGGATTTTTCATATTAGAGCAAGTGGCCTTACTATGATACCTTGTTCCGCCCTTTGTCGGCACCCAGACCATAGTACCCGAAGAAGGTGTGGCTGATTTTTCGGTAGACTTTTGGGTAGTTTTTTCGTTTTTTTCTCTCACTGAAGTAGTACCGTTATTAGAAGGTGCACCTTGAGAAGAGAAGGAAACATAATTCACCGTAACAGTGGCATCGGCCAAGAATTTCGCATCACTGTCAAAATCAGCTGTGTCATCAATTATAACCGCAATTACACCGCCGTTTGTGTCAGCCTCATTATATGCGGTTTCAATTGGCACAACCTCAACATTTTTGAACCCTGCCGCAAGAAAAGCCGTCGCAACATCATTATACAGCATTCCCTCACAATCGACACTCGATTTCGGTACGGCTATACGCTTATCACAGACATAGCTTATCACCACCTGAGTACCCTGAGAAAAGGTGTCACCGACTGAAAAATCAGTTTTATCGGATATGCTGACAGAAACGACGCTGCCGTCAAGGTCATCAGAAAGATTATAATCCATTTCGCTGATGTCATATTTAATATTAGAAAAGCCCAATTCCTTTAGTTTACTTTCCACATTGGCGTAATTTTCATAGAGCAAATCAGAAGATGAAAATGGCATTCGCACTAAGCCGGATTGAGTTTTAAGGTAGTCGCTCATAGTTTTTTCAGCGATTTCGTTTGTGACCTTGCCACAAGTCAGAGCGTACACTACCCTATCTGTTATATAGTTTCTGTTATAAGCGTCGAGCAGGCTTGAGGTTCTGATAACCAGCGAGCCGGCAACAGCGTGGCTTTGCCCAACGAGAGTAGTGTTATCGAAGTTATGCAAATATTCGTCACGCTTTAGAGCTTCCTCGGCGGACTCGAAAATTTCAACGCTACCGCCATTTTGGGTACCAAGAGCCTTATCATCAGCTAAAGAAGCATCAATAAAGCTACTGACAAAATAGACCTTAGCTTTGTAGCCCTCCTCCGCTTCATCTGACAGCAGGACGTTTGTAACCGACTCAGTTATATTCAGCGCAGCCATAACAAACTCAGGTGTCGGGTTCACGACATAGGCTTCTTGTTCCTCAGAGAGTTTATAATCATTAGGCTTATATTTCTCCTTTGAACAGCCACCAAAGCTCAAAACCAGAGCAAAAATTAAAATTAGAGGAACAGATTTTCTAAGTAGGCTTTTAAGTGTCATTGACATTCACTTCCTCTTACAATATTCCTTTGTGAATATTATAACCGTAGGTGGGAATTTTTTCAATAGGCAAAGCATATTTTTTGACGATTTTTGTCGGTACTATCGGGAAAGTAAAAGGGCGGGGTTAGTGTTTAAAGCACTAATTCCCCGACCCTTTTACGGTTTTATATAAGGTGAGATATTGTTTTAATGTACCTTGCCACAAGCACAGACTTTGTTATTGCCAAAGAGCTTTTGGAAGAAGTTGACGATGACAAAGAAGATTTTTTTCATTGTCTTTCCCATTTCCTCTTCCTCCGTTTTAAAATTTACAAATTAACAATACCACTATTTTCCTAAAAAATCAAGATAACTTTTAATATTTTATTAATTCCACATCACTAAATTATCAAAAAAACTTAAGGACAGGCAAAAACCCGCCTCGGTACCAATAAACATAAACTAAAAGATATTTGGAGTTGATTTTATGCTACAGCTTTTACAGTTTATCTTGCAAAATCTTACCTTTTTCGCCCTGCACCTTAAAAATCTAACCAGCTTCCCAAAGCCATTGCCGGCTAAGCGTGAAAGTGAGCTGTTAAAAAAAATGAAAGAGGAAAATGACAGCGCCGCCCGAAACGAGCTGATTGAACATAACTTAAGAT
>CAYWKY010000134.1:0-5575 GCA_964458915.1 uncultured Faecalibacterium sp. | reverse complement strand
GTGTTTAACTGTTTTAAGAAGGGCGCAAGGTCTTCTTGATATGATAAGTGAGGGAGCTTCCTTTTCCAGTTCCTCTTTAACCACTGCCTTTGTGTTTTCAATATCAAAGGGGTCAACTACTCTTACATTTTTCAAACCAATAGCTCCGGCTAAAGCTTCAAGGTTGACGGCAACTGTTGGGTCGCCCTTAATTGTAAGGCCGTTTGCCGGGTTATTTTGATGACCTGTCATGCCGGTGATTGAGTTATCTAAAACAATGACTGTTGAAAAGCCCTTGTTATATGCAATGTCAATAAGTCCTGTTATGCCTGAGTGGATAAATGTGGAGTCGCCTATAACAGCAACACTCTTTTTAGCCTGCTCGCTGCCTCTTGCAGTGTTAAAGCCGTGAAGACCACTTACGGACGCACCCATACATACGCAAGCATCCATCATTGAAAGGGGAGCTTGTGCGCCAAGGGTATAGCAGCCAATATCACCGCTGACATAAAGACCCATGCCCTTGAGAGCGTAGTAAAGTCCTCTGTGAGGGCAGCCTGCACAAAGCACAGGAGGACGAGAAGGTATCTCCTCATCGAAAACCTCACACTCAGCCTTTTCGCCCTTTAGTGCGGCGCTGACTGTCGCTTGTGAAAACTCACCAAGGCGTGAGAATAAATCCTTGCCTTGAACCTTAATGCCAAGCTTAATGCAATGAGTCTCGATAATATCATCAAGCTCCTCAATGACTATAACCTTGTCAACATTTTTGGCAAAGCTCTTAATAAGCTGCTTTGGCAAGGGGTTGACCATGCCAAGCTTTAAATAGCTCGCCTTATCGCCCATAGCCTCATGTGCATAGGCATAGGCTGTGCCTGCCGCAATAATGCCAAGACTCTTGTCGCCGTACTCAACTGAGTTAATGCCTAAATCAACTGCCTTAGTGTCGGCAAAATCAGTTAAATCAAGGAGTCTTTGCTCAACTCTTACATGAGCGCCCTTTGCCATTGCAGGCATCATAACATTTTTCATTACATCCTTTTTGTACTCTTTTACGCCTACCTCATTTCTATCTGAGAGCTTCACAATTGAGCGTGCGTGTGATACCCTCGTTGAAAGACGAAGAAGGACGGGTGTGTTAAATTCCTCTGAGATGTCATAAGCTATTTTTGCAAAGTAGGAACACTCGGCTGAGTCTGACGGCTCAAGCATAGGTGTCTTAGATGCAATGGCGTGATGGCGGGAATCCTGTTCATTTTGGCTTGAGTGCATACCGGGGTCATCTGCAACAGCGCAGACCATACCGCCGTTAACACCTATGTACGACGCTGTGTAAAGCGGGTCAGCGGCAACATTAAGACCAACATGCTTCATAGCGCAAAAGCTTCTTGCGCCACCTGTTGCAGCACCGAAAGCCACTTCAAAGGCTACCTTTTCGTTAGGCGCCCACTCGCTGTAGATTTCATTATATTTTGTTATATGTTCTGTAATTTCAGTACTCGGTGTACCTGGGTAAGATGAAACAACTGTAACGCCGGCCTCATATAAACCTCTTGCAACAGCTTCGTTACCGAGCATAAGAGCTTTTTCCATTGTATATACTTCCTTTAATTATTTATTTCTCAAATCAAGAACTCTTTGCGCCTTACCTGTAAAGCGTTCAATTGTTTTAGGCTCAACAAGGTTAACCTTAATTTCAATACCTAAAATAGTCTTGATTCTGTCGTGAATGTTCTTTCTAAGCTTTTCAAGCTCGCTGTATTTTTCAAGAAGTGAGCCGTCAATAAGCTCAACTCTAACCTCTAATGTGTCAGCGAAGCCTTCACGGCGAACAACAAGCTGATAGTGGGGACTTATGGAGCTTACGCCTATAAGTGCGCTTTCAACCTGAGACGGGAACACATTTACGCCACGAATTTTAAGCATATCATCGCTTCTGCCAATGATTTTGTGCATTCTTGCTGTGGTTCTGCCACATTCACATTTTTCATAATTGATTTTAGTTATATCTTTAGTTCTATAGCGAAGAATAGGAAGTCCACGCTTAGTAAGGTTAGTTACAACCAATTCACCCTCGCTGCCCTCAGGGAGAACCTCGCCGGTTTTCGGGTCAATAATCTCACAAAGGAAGTGGTCTTCATTTATGTGAAGTCCGTTTCTCATTCTGCACTCACCTGACATACCCGGGCCGTTAAGCTCGCTCATGCCATAGTTATCTGTGCAGAAGAAGCCGCCACCCCATCTTTCCTCAATTTGGCTTCTCATTTCAGGGGTACAGCCTTCGCTGCCTAAAAGGCCAAGCTTCAGCTTATAGTTATCCATGGGGAATTCTATTCCTCTCTCTCTTGCGCTCTCAGCAAGATATAAGCAATAAGAGGGAGTTGCAACAATGGTGTCAGTGCCAAAGTCACGCATAAATTTAAGCTGCTTTTCTGTGTTGCCCGATGATGTCGGTACTACTGTAGCACCTATTCTTTCAAGACCGTAGTGAAGACCTAAAGCACCTGTAAACATACCGTAGCCAAAGCAAATTTGCACAATACTCTCATCTGTAGCACCGGCGGCATAAACGAGTCTTGCCACCTGCTCTGCCCAGTTTTCCAAGTCTTCCTTAGTGTAAGCCACAACTGTTGGGTTGCCTGTTGTGCCTGAGGAAGCGTGAACACGCACAATTTTTTTCTGCGGTACTGACAGCATACCAAAGGGATAGGTGTCACGAAGGTCGGCTTTAGTTGTATAGGGGATATATTTTATATCTGATAAAGTTTTGATTTTATCAGCGGTTATGCCATTTTTTTCAAAACGCTCATGATAAAACTTACTGTTTTTATCGCAGTAATCAACAAGAGCCTTTAATCTTTCTAATTGTAGTGACTGCAAATCCTTACGATTCATACATTCCATTTCCGGATTCCAGATACGATTTTCCATTTTGCTTTCCTTTCTTAATCGCATATTGCCACATGGCACAAATAGCGTGTAGATATTAGATTATTATACTATAACAGGCTGAATTAGTTTTTCTAAATCAGAAGCTAATATCTTAAACAGCCTTTTTGTCATAAAATTTCTCATTGGTTTCATTTTCTTTGTTAGTAAGAGCGCTGACTATAAGGCACATTAATCCTGAGATAATCATAGCTGCACAGGCAAAGTGAGGGCCTAAATCCTTTATTGCGCCAAAAGTACCAAGGGCAGCCTCCGGTAAAAACAGCTTACAAATAACAGGAGGCAAGGCAGTGACAAAGCCGCTTATCATTCCTGCCCAAGCACCGGCTTTATTGAGCTTTTTCCAATAAAGAGAGATAGCATAGGGTGCAAGGAAGGAGCCTGAAATTATGCCCCAGGAATATGACATCATATCAAGTATAGGTGTGTTGCTGTTTGCAATAAAATATGACACAACAACAAAGACTAAACACATGAGCTTTGTTATTTTAGCCGTCTTAATTTCGTCCATATTTTTCATAAGCTTCGCCTTAATAAAGTCCATAGTAAGAGTTGAGGACGCTGTAATGGTGACAGAAGCCAAGGTCGATACGGAAGCAGCAATTAAAAGCACAAGGATAATGCCGATTAGTACCTGAGAAATATTTGACATCTCAAGCATATTAGGCACAAGATAGTCGGTTTTGCCGCTTCCTGAGCCGGGTATCTCAGATAAATCTGTGAAGAAAAGTCTTGAAAGTGAGCCGATAAAATATCCGCCCCCTGCAACAACAAGGCAAAACAGTGTTGATATTACTGTACCTCTTTTAACCTCACGCTCATCTTTAATACCATAATATTTATGTACCATTTGCGGCAAGCCCCAAGTGCCAAATGAGGTCATAAGCACCGTGGATATAAGACCCACATAGCCTGATGCGTCAAGGCTCAATTCCTTTGTCTTTTCGCTAATGCGGCTAAGACCCATACTAAAGCCGCCCACGATGTCGCTTTTCATAACGGCAATAATAAGCAAAACAACGCCCACAAGCATAACCGCACCCTGGATAACATCAGCCTTTAAAGTGGCACCATAGCCACCCAGTACAACAATAACAGCGGCGGCAATGGCAATAACTATCATGCAAACCTGCTCGTCAATATCTAAAAGTACGCTGCAAACGCTGGTAAGACCTTTATATACAGAAGCGGAATATGGTACAAGGAAAATAAAAATAACGGCAGTGGAAAAGGTCTTCATTTTTTCTGAGCCAAAGCGCTTTTCAAAAAGCTGAGGCATTGATTTAATTTCCAGCCTTCTTGTGACTTCTCTGGTACGATTAGCCAAGACGAGCCAGGCGAGCAGCGCCCCAAAGACAGCGTTGCCTATGCCGGGCAATATGCCCCAAATGCCATACTTCCAGCCTGTGCCGCCGGCATAGCCGATAAACATAACAGCGGAAAAATATGCTGTACCATAGGAAAAAGCAGACAGCCAAGCTCCTGCGTTTCTGCCGCCGACGGTGAACTCTGTTATGCTTTTAGATTTTTTTGAATTGAAAAGACCCACAGCGAAAATAAATATAACATATATTGCGATTGTGAGCCAAATTATAGTTTTGTTCCCCATGGATTTCACATCTCCCATTTAAAGCTTTAAAGTAGTAAAGATATAATAGCACTTTAAAGGGATATTGTCAAGAGGGGAAAATAATAAATGGGATATTTCTTACCACTGTGTAAAATCAGGTAATATTTTAAAAAACATTGACAAAATTCACCGCATATTATAATATTATCTTAAAGGTAGGTAATGCCTGAAATTATTTAAGGAGGTCGTTAAAATTGAAGGAAATGGCTTTGCTTTGGCTCGTTGCTATGATAGCAATGCTTATAGTCGAGGCTTTGACAGTGAATCTCGTATCCATTTGGTTTGCCTTTGGTGCTTTAGCCGCCCTTATCACCTGTCTTGCAGGCGGCACAGTATGGCTACAGGTTGTCATGTTTGCTGTCGTGACCCTCATTAGCTTAGTACCAACAAGAAAAGTAGCCAAAAAGCTTTTGAAAAACAAAAATCAAGAGGCGACCAATGCCGACCGTGCAATCGGTAAACCCTGTACCGTGACACAGACTATTGATAATCTTTCCGGTACCGGAGCAGTGAAGTGCCTGGGGATAGAATGGAGCGCCCGAAGTGAAAAGGATGAAATTTTTCACGAGGGTGACATTGTTACCGTTGTGGCAATTGAGGGCGTAAAGCTCATAGTAAAATAATTTTAAAAGGAGATTTTCAGTTATGTTAGGAATTATTATTGCAAGCGTTATCATTATTATTATCGCAGCTATACTCATTAAAAATATTCGTGTTGTTCAGCAGGCAAAGGCCTTTGTCATTGAGCGTTTAGGCGCATACAGTACCACATGGACAGTTGGACTTCATTTTAAGATACCCTTTATAGAGAGAGTTGCAAAAATCGTGTCCTTAAAAGAGCAGGTAGTTGACTTCCCACCTCAGCCTGTTATTACAAAGGATAATGTTACAATGCAAATTGACACAGTGCTTTATTTTCAAATCACTGACCCTAAGATGTATACCTATGGTGTTGAGCATCCATTGACAGCTATTGAAAATCTTAGCGCAACAACCTTGCGTAATATTATAGGTGAG
>CAYWKY010000133.1:0-5587 GCA_964458915.1 uncultured Faecalibacterium sp. | reverse complement strand
AGCTAATTTAATATAGTGATTCTATTCTTTTACCTTTTTTGCGGGGCTTTGCCCCTCGCTCCCCCGTTCCACTCACTAATTTCAAATGCACAGACTTTCTGTTTCGCCAGTTATAATCGGGTGCGGGTGTCCCGCCCACAATTGCTAATTGCTAATTTTTCTCAAGTTACCGCAGGAACAAGCCACAGGGGACAGGTACTTTAGTGCCAACAACACAAAATGTACCTGTCCTCATTTACCTATTTTATTCTACTTCTTTGCCGATTTTTTTCGCAAATCTCTTTAATTTGCCCTTTTCAAGAGCTAAATATGTTTTCTTTATTGGCGGAAGTACAGCAAACAGTACACCGGAAAGAGAGAAAAGAAAGCTGGGATTAACACTCTTTTTGCCCTTTTCCATACCCTTGACCATTTTCCTTGCAACAACAGCAGGATCTTGAACCGGGAAAGGTCTTTCAAACTCAACCTTATTTGCTGTGGCAAAGAAATTTGTGTCTGTTGCTATTGGGTAAAGGCAGGTCATTGTGATGTTTTTGGGCATCTCAAAGCGAATACCCTGCTGGAAGCCCTCCATAGCGAATTTTGAAGCTGAATATGTAGTAAAGCCGGGCATTGCCATTTTGCCTATAGCTGAAACAGTGATTGCGAAATGACCCTTTCTGCCGTTGAGGTACTCTCTATATTTTTCATAGGAATAAATAGGGGAGAACACATTAGTTTCAAACATTCTTTTTGTGCGATCCCAATCTACATAGTCGAAAACCTCATAATAAGGATAACCTGCGTTAGCGTAGAAAATATCAATTGAGCCAAGCTCTTCAATGGCCTTGTCGAAAATCAAGTCAACATTTTCCTTCGTTGATACATCGCACTGAAAGGGAATTACATTGCTTGAAATTTTATCCATATTTTTACAGTTTAAGTCAACAGCTAAAATTTTATTGCTCTTTTCTGCTGCTAAGAGCTTGAGTACCTCTAAACCGATGCCGCTGTCAGCACCTGTGAGTACAATTGTTTTGTTGGTAATCATATCCGATTCTCCTTTTCATCATAAAACGGTTTATTTATGTTTATAATAGCTTAAAATTAATAATAAGTCAATAAAACGGTTGCCTTTTTGATGAATAAATGTTAATATTTATGAAGATGATATTTTTAAATTCATTATGCCTTAAAGGAGAGAGAATTATGAAGTATGAAAAGCTTTTTTCGCCTATAAAGATAGGTAATGTTGAAATAAAAAACCGAATAGCAATGGCACCCATGCTTATGGATTTCGGTCAGTTTGACGGTAGAACTACCGAACAGCTTATGGATTATTATGAGGAGAGAGCGAAGGGCGGTACAGGTCTTATAATAACTGAAATCACACGAGTTAACGACAAAACAGGTGCTTCAGCTTTTGCTCAGCTCGGTATGAGCCACGACTATCAAATCGATGGCATGAGAGAGCTTGCAAACAGAATACACTCACACGGAGCGAAGATTTTTGTTCAGCTTCATCACCCAGGCAGACAAAATATGGGTCTGCTTATAGGTACTGTGCCACTGAGTATAGCTTGCGATAAAAAGATGCCCTTTTTCAAGGATATGCTTTATAAGGTTGTACCTGCCGGTAAAATGCTTATGGCACACCATTTGGTACCGAGAGTTGTTGCGCCCTCAAAAGTTGAAAACAGCTATTTTAGCGACGGCAACAACAGAGAGCTGAGAAAAGGCGAAATTAAAGCTCTTGTTAAAGATTTTGTGGCTGCGGCAGTCAGAGTTAAAAAATCAGGCTGTGACGGTGTTCAGCTTCACGCATCACATGGCTATTTGCTTCAGCAGTTTTTGTCACCTAACACAAACCACAGAACTGACGAATATGGCGGAAGCTTAGAAAACAGAATGAGATTTCTTCTTGAAATCATCACCGGAATAAAAAGAGAATGCGGTAAGGACTTCCCGATAATTGTTCGCTTAACTGTTGACGAGTGCTATGAAATGATAGGTAAAAAGGGTAAGGGCTATAGCCTTTCTGAGGGTGTTGAAATGGCGAAGCGCCTTGAAAAGGCCGGCGTAGATGCTATTGACGTTTCCTCTGCGGCTTATGACACATTTAACTATTGGCTTGAGCCTACATCGTTTAAGTGTGGCTGGCGAAAGTATATGGCTGCGGCAGTTAAAAACGCAGTGTCAATTCCTGTTATTGCCGCTAACCTTATTAGAAGTCCCGAGCAGGCAGAGCAGCAGCTCGCTGAGGGTACTCAGGACATGGTATCTTTAGGCAGACCCCATATTGCTGACCCGCATTGGGTAGAAAAAGCTCAAAACGGCAGGGAAAAGGATATTAAAAGATGTATATGCTGCCTTTACTGTATTGAAAGTATGCAAAACAACGCTTATATTGGCGACCACGGCTATTGTGCTGTTAACCCGTTTGTCGGAAACGAAAACTATAAGCTTAAGGAAACTTCTGACAAAAAGAAGGTTATGGTCGTCGGTGCAGGTCCGGCAGGTTTAACAGCGGCGGAGGTTTTAAGCAAGAGAGGCTTTGATGTTACTGTTTATGAAAAAGAGGACAAGGCAGGCGGTCAGGTTAATTTGGCTGTTAAGCCTCCTCATAAAGAAAAGCTCTATTGGTGCATTGAGGATTTATTAAACAGCTGTGAAAAACAAGGTGTTGAGATAAAGTATTCCTGCGAGGTTACAAAAGAGCTTGTTGATAGCGAAAATCCCTATGCTGTTATTTGTGCAACCGGCGGCAACGCTTTAAAGCCACGTTCCATTAAGGGTACGGATAAGGATTTCGTCTACACACCAACTGATATTTTAGACGGCAGTGTACAGCTCAGCGAAAAGAATGTAGTCGTTGTGGGCAGTGGTATGACAGGTCTTGAAACGGCAGAGTACCTTTGCGAAATGGGCAACAGTGTCACTGTTGTTGAAATGGCAGACACTATCGCTCCCGGTGTTTGGATGCAGCACCCTGACGATATTGTGCCAAGACTCAGAGAAGCAGGCACAAGATTCTTTATTTCAAAGAAGCTCATTAGTATTGATGACGGTGCAATAACTGTTGAGGACACAAAAACAAAGGCAATTTCTTCTATTAAAGCCGAAGATGTTGTTCTTGCCTTAGGTGTCAGACCTGAAACAAGTCTGTATGAACAAATAAAAAACAGAAGCAATGTGTATAAAGTAGGCGATGCCGACAAGGTAGGAAGAATTGCCGATGCCACCGCCGGTGCATTTGCTACTGCTAAAAATATAAAATAAAAAACGAGGTAGAAAAATGAAGGATGTTAATTTCGATGCTGTCATTGACAGAAAAAACACTAACAGCTTGAAGTATGATTTTGCAAAAGAAAACAATCTTCCCGAAGATCTTCTTTCTATGTGGATAGCTGACATGGATTTTAAAGCAGCACCTTGTGTGCGTGAAGAATTGCAAAAAAGTATAGAACATGGCATTTTCGGCTACAGCGACACTAAGGAAGACTATTTTGATATAGTTTCCGCTTGGTTTGAAAAGCATTTCGGCTGGAAGCCTGAAAGACAGTGGTTAATAAAAACCCCCGGTGTAGTTTATGCCCTCGCTATGGCGGTGAGAACACTGACAGATAAAGGCGACGCAGTTATTATTCAGCCTCCCGTTTACTATCCGTTTTATAATGTTATAAATAACAATGACCGCAAGCTTATAGAAAGCCCCCTTGTTTACAAGGACGGTAAATATACAATTGACTTTGAAGATTTTGAAAGCAAGGTCAAGGAAAATAAAGTTAAGCTGTTTATACTTTGCTCTCCCCACAATCCGATTTGCAGAGTTTGGACTAAGCAGGAGCTTCAAAAGTTAGGCGAAATTTGCAAGAAGTACGGCGTATATATTGTTTCTGATGAAATTCATTGTGATTTTACATGGGAGGGTCATGAGCATACTATTTTCGCAAAGGCTTGCCCGGATTTAATTGACAGAATTATTGTTTGCACCGCAGCGAGTAAAACCTTTAATATTGCAGGACTTCAGGTTTCAAATATATGGATTCCCTCAGATGATATAAGAGCTCGCTATGAAAAAGAAATGGCTGCTACAGGTGTTACCCTTGTTAACCAGCTCGGTATAGTTGCAACTATGGCGGCATATAAAGGCGGCGAAGAATGGAGCAGGCAGTGTAAGGAATATATTAAGGGTAACCTTGACTATATCAGAAGCTTCCTTAAGGAGAATATCCCTGAAGTTAAACTCGTTGAGCCGGAGGGAACATATTTTGCATGGCTTGATTTCACCGATTTAGGCTTAAGTGTAGATGAGCTTAATGACCTTATTGTCAACAAGGCAAAGCTTTGGCTTGACGCAGGCAGAATTTTTGGTGATATAGCTAATCAGTTCCAAAGATTTGTTCTCGCTTGTCCGAGAGAGAACATAGTTAAAGCAATGGCTCAGTTAAAAACAGCTATAAAGGGTTAATGAGTCGCTTCAATATAGCGAAAAGATATAATCTTATTCAATTGAAAATTAGTTAAGGTCATTTAATGACAACAAAAGAGCAGTCCGTCAAGACTGCTCTTTTAAATTTATCTTTCGCTTATGCTTTGTTTTTAGCTGTGGCTCTTTGAATAGCCTTAACTATTTCAACTATAGGGATAATTGAAATTGCAAGAGCAAATGAGATTGCATACTCTGTCATGGAAAGCTGAGTGAACTCAAACATATTTGCAAGGAAAGGAATTTCAACAACTGCTGTTGTCAGAAGAAGTGAACCTATCATTGCACCGTAAAGAGCTATGTTGTGGTGACCCTTGAAGACCATTGCAACAGCTGAAGATCTTTGTGAGCGCATGTTGAATGAGTGGAACACCTCACACATTGCCATGGTGAAGAATGCCATTGTCATACCGTCTTCACTATCTGCAATATTTCTGAATACGAGCATACCTGTTTCCATATATTCGCCTATGTAGAAAGCGATAATAGTGAGGATAGTAACAATTATGCCTTGATAGCAACAGTCAACACCGAGACCGCCGGCAAAAATTCCGTCGTTTTTGCTTCTGGGCTTTCTCTTCATAATGTTTTCCTCAGGCTGTTCAAGACCTAAAGCAAGGGCAGGGAAGCAGTCTGTAACAAGGTTGATGAAAAGAAGGTGAGGTGCACGCAAAATGGTGAAATTCATTATTGTAGCGAAGAAAATCGACATAACCTCTGAAAGGTTTGAGCCAAGAAGGAACTGAATAGCCTTACGGATATTGTCATAAATTCTTCTGCCTTCGCCAACGGCGGAAACGATTGTGGCAAAGTTGTCGTCGGCAAGAACCATATCGGCAACATTTTTTGTTACGTCGGTACCTGTGATACCCATGCCGACACCGATGTCTGCGCTCTTAATTGAGGGAGCGTCGTTAACACCGTCACCTGTCATAGCGGTAACATAACCCTTGTTTCTCCATGCGTTGACGATTCTTGTTTTATGCTCAGGCTGAACACGGGCATAAACGCAAATGTTTTCAACTATCTTTTCAAATTCTTCGTCAGTATATTTGTCAATGTCAGCGCCCATCATAGCCTGTGAATCATCGGTGAGAATACCTAATTCACGAGCGATTG
>CAYWKY010000132.1:0-5590 GCA_964458915.1 uncultured Faecalibacterium sp. | reverse complement strand
AAGGACTCTTTCATAGGGCGCTCTGTCTTCGAGTACCGTTGACATAAAGAGCATTGAGTAGAACCAAAGACGAACCTGCTCACGCATTTCAACAATCCACTCAGCGGGATAGTTCTTTCTCCACTCCTCTTTATCGTCAAAATAGCCTGTTGTTGAGAAGGGAACGATACCGGCATCAAGCCATACATCACCAACATCGGTGATACGCTTTACGTTCTTTCCGCACTTAGGACATTTAATTTCAATTTCATCAATCCAAGGTCTGTGAAGCTCAGGCAGAGCGTCAACCTTTGACGGGTCAACAGCCAGCTCTTTAAGCTCGGCAATTGAGCCAACAACATGAACATTGCCACAGTCCTGACATACATAGAAGGGCAGGGGCATACCATAATAACGCTTACGGGAAATATTCCAGTTACCCATGTTATTGAGCCAGTCAATCATTCTCTTGCCGTTTGACTCAGGCTCCCACTTAACGCTCATAGCGTTTTTAATAAGTCGGGGCTTAAGCTCATCAGTTGTGATAAACCATGACGGTACAAGACGATAAATAAGCTCCTCTTTACATCTCCAGCAAATTGGATAGCTGTGCTCGTGAGGCTTTACGAGATAGAGCTTATTTCTCTTTTTAAGCTCGTCAAATACCTCATCGGCAATCTCCTTGCTGTTTTTGCCTGAGAAGAAGCCAAAGCCGTCAAGGAAAACACCAACATCATCAACGGGCATAATTTCGGGAAGACCTAATCTCTTACCAAGCTCATTATCCTCAGCACCGCAGCCCGGGGCAATGTGAACAACGCCTGTACCTTCCTCAGCGTCAACATCCTCCCATGCTACTATCTTATGCTCAAAGCCCTGCTGTGCAGGCAGCTCCGGGAAGCAGGTTTCATACTTTTTGCCAACAAGCTCCTCACCCTTAAAGGCACGAAGAACCTCAAGCTTATCCTCACCGAGATATTTAATAGCATTTTTAGCTAAAATAAGAGTCTGCTCATCGCTCTTGACCTTAACCTCAACATAGTCAATATCAGGGTTAACTGCCAAAGCTACATTTGATGAGAGAGTCCATGGTGTAGTTGTCCATACAACGATTTTGCTGTCAAGACCCTCAACGGGGAGCTTGAAGAAAACTGAGTTATGAGTTACAGTCTTATATGAGCCTGTCATCTCATGCTCTGAAAGTGATGTGCCGCAACGAGGACACCAGGGCATTGGCTTATACTCTCTTTGAATCCAGCCGTTGTTGTCGCAGGTTTTAAGGAAGTGCCAAATGCTTGTGATGTTTTTGTCTGTGTTGGTGAAGTAGGAGTTATCCCACTGCATCCACTGACCGAGTCTCTCTGACTGCTCAGTGATAACACCGGAATATTGCTTAACTCTGTCAACGCACTTTTTAGTGAACTTGTCAATGCCGTATTCCTCAATGTCCTTTTTGCTTTCAAAGCCAAGGTCTTTTTCAACGCCGACCTCAACCCAAAGACCTTGAGAGTCAAAGCCGTTTTGACAGCGGCAATCATATCCTCTCATGGATTTATATCTTATAAAGGTGTCCTTAAGGGTACGACCCCAGGCGTGGTGGATGCCCATGGGATTATTAGCGGTAATAGGGCCGTCAATAAAGCGGAAGCGCTCCTTACCCTTATTCTTTTCTTTACGCATTTCATAGCAGTTATTTTCTTCCCAGAACTTCAGAATATCGTGTTCCATAGAGATAAAACTGTTACTCTTTTCGATTTCTGCCATCGGTAATTCCTCCGTGATTTTTCAGATTAAGTGAGAGACTGATCCCACTTTACATATACCTAATAAGTATACAATATTATTGTTTTTATTGCAAGAGCTTTTTGCTCATTTATGAGGTGCAATTCAGGTTTTTTAAGATTTTTTTGCAAAGAATAAGCTTTGAACAGATGAACAAGAAATGCCCTTTTGATAAATTTTTAGTAAACATTGGCTTTATAATATTGACAGAGCATAAAGAAGAGTATTATATTATTAGCCACGGAAAGGAGGATCAAGGAATGAGACGTTTATCGAGAATTACAGCCATTATTATTTCGTTAGCTGTATTTTTAGTTTGTGTTTTTGCGGCTCTGGGAAGCGACGCAGCAGCATTTTTATAAGAAGTTAAAAAATATTTAAATATAATGCAACACCTCTGCCTTTATTTTTATCTAATATGGCAGAGGTGATTTTAATGAAAAAAATAATATGTGCAGCTTTGGTGGTAATAATTATTTTCTCTTTTGCCGCCTGCCAAAAAAGAGAAAACATAGCGGACACAAGCTTGAAAGACGGAGAAATCCTGCTGACGGGAAAAATAACTAAGGTTAGCGGCAGCTTGCTTATTCTTGAAAGTGAAAACAACAAGACGAGCGACAAGTTTTCTTTCGGTTATGACAGCAATATAACAGTAGTTGAGGGTAGAGCCTATGTAGTGGATTATACGGCGGATGCCTTTTTAGGCAAAGAGGTCAGTGTTATTTGCAGTGAGCTTATTCAGGAAACTTATCCGGCAGGGCTGACTGATGTTAGAATGATTATTATAAAATAAAGTCTGATAGTTACTAAGACAACTCGATTTGCCGAAGATAGAGAAGAAAAAAGTTAAAATTTAATAAAATAGAAACAAAATAGCATATTAGAAATATAAAACCGTATAAATGTGTCATTATTATTACGACATATTAAACGGTTTTTGTTTTATTTAAGTCAAACGGATAAAGCATTGCCGCAAGGAGGAAAAAACAATGAAAAAGAAAGCAATAGCATTGATTTTAGCTGTTATTATGCTATTTTCTTGCACAACACTCAGCGTATCAGCCATCGATTTTGAGGCGGCAAACGAGCCTGTAACAAAGGTGCTTGCGAAAACTCTCGGAACGGTTTTTGATGGCTTAGTGTCAGTTCTCAATCACTTTATGGGCGAGAACGACAAGTTTGTCAGCGAAGACAAATACACCTATGATAATTTTTATAGCGGCACAGGGGAGTTTATTTCCGAAGCTAAGGCGGGTGCAGCGTGGTCACTCGGTCAGGCTCAGGCAAGCTTGGTACCCGAAGATTGGCAAGATGAAAAGTATAATCTTTATCTTGGCGGATTTATCAGCGAGCAAAACTTCTTCACAAACGATGTTCGTGAAATTCTCGACGATATGAGAGTGCGTGTTATAGCAATGGACGACGGTTCCGGCAGAGGCAAATCTATTTTTGCAACCATTGACTCAATCGGTATTGCTAACGGTGATGCGAGAGTTATAAGAGAAATGCTTAAGGATTTCGCAGAGAAAAACAGTATAACATCAATTAATATTTTTGCAACTCACACCCATTCCGGTATCGACACTCAAGGTCTTTGGACAGAAATTTTCCGCAAGTGGCCGAAGAATATATTCACTGCATTTACAGGTATCGGCTCAACTGAGCAGGGTACTGACCCGGAATATATGAATTTCCTTTATAACACAGTTGCCGACACAATTAAAAAGGCTGTTGGCAATATGGAAAAGGGTACAATGACCTATGCTGAAAAGGATATAGGTGACGATTATTTCAACAATAAAAACAGACCCTCAGCAGATGCTCTTGACACTGAGCTCAGACGTCTTGTTTTCACACCCGATAACAAAGCTTCACGCCCGACAATTATTCTCAATATGTCTTCACACGCTGATGTTGTTGGTCTTGCAACAGAAAACGACCCGGTTAAGGGACATGGCGTATCAGGCGACTATATCTATTATATAGGTGAAACAATTAACGGTGCCGGCTATGATTTTATGTTCTTTAACGGTGCAATAGCAGGTATTTATATTGGCAGAATCAATGTTGGTAGTGACAGCCGTCGTCAAATCGCAGATAATTACGGCACTGAAATCGGTAAAATGGTTCTTGGCATGACAATGACAGAGCAGGAAATTAAAGCTGACGAATATCTTATGAGCCTTAATTTCACTTCTGAGCAAACAGAAGGTCATGACTATACACCTTGGTATGAGGGCTGGGTACCGGCAAAAGAGGAAGCTGTAGAGCCTATTCTTAACCTTAAGCTTAAAACAGTTGAAGTGCCTGTAACTAATCCGGTTATTAAGGCAGCAGGAAAGCTTGGCGTTGTGAATTACATTGTTAAGGTTGCAAAAGGTGGAGACTATTCTGTAACAACAGAAATCGGCTATATGGAAATAGGCAAGCAGATGAAGATAGCCTTCGCACCCGGTGAATTATGCGCCGACCTTTGGCTTGGCGGCAGCTCATTGACAGCTGAAAGCAGTATCAGTGGCGAGAAATTCGCAGGCAAGACCCTCAAGGAGATTTTCGGTGAGGATGTTGTAGTTTTCGGTCTTGCAAATGATGCAGTTGGCTATATTGTGCCGGACAACGACTATTGTATGTGCCTTGCTTTCGGACACTATCACGAGACACTTTCATTAGGTGAAAAGACAGCCTCAACTCTTATGAGCGCTTATGAGGAACTGGCAAAGGAAGTTAAATAAAGAACAAACGGAGCTGCGTTTTGCAGCTCCAATTTTTTTGAGGCTTACGGCAGAAATTTAACACCGTGTCATTTTTTAACTGAAAATTATTGAAATTTAAACAATTAGGGGCTATAATAGAGACAGCAAAATATAAGGAGATTATAATATGAATTATCAATTTGATTTCACCGGCAAATCTGTGCTTATAACAGGCGCAGCAAGCGGAATCGGCCTTGAAAGCGCCAAAGCGTTCCTTTCTTGCGGTGCAGAGGTGTATATGGCTGACTATAACGGCGAGGCTCTTAACGAACAGGTTAAGGCTCTTTCTGTTGAGTACGCGGGTAAAATAGTACCAATAGTATGCGACATCACCGCCGAGGAAGCGGTAGAAAAAATGTGCGACACTATTAAGGCAAATTCCGGCAGGGTAGACATTCTTGTTAATAACGCAGGTATGTCACACTCAGCCTATAGCATTAACGAAAAGAAAGAGGATTGGTTAAAGGTTATTTCTCTCAATCTTAACAGTCACTTTTTTGTCAGCCAAAGTGTTGTCAATAGCTTTATGATAGCTCAAAAGGGTGGCAGAATCGTCAATATGTGCTCTCTTGGCGGAGTTATGGGTATTCCCTCTGCCACAGCTTATAGCGCAAGTAAGGGCGGAATTTTGCAAATGACAAAGTCTCTCGCTTGTGAGTGGGCTCGCTTTGGAATTAATGTTAACTGCGTTTGCCCCGGCTTTGTTGAAACACCGCTTATTAAAGATAATCTTGCAAATGAAAAGTGGGTGGGCTATATGCATATGAGAACACCTATGCGTCGCCTTGCACAGCCTGAGGATGTGGCAGGCTCAGTGCTGTTCCTTGCCAGTGATATGGCTCAGTTTATAACGGGTACGTCAATTATAGTTGACGGCGGCTTTTCAAGCGGATCATAATTTAAAAAATCAAGTAAAGTTCTTTCGATTACTTTTCTTATAAGAAAAGTAATGCCCGCCCGACGAGGGCAAAGGACAAATTGCGGATTTTTAAGTGAAGTATTTGCTTAGTAAATGATGTGTAACTTTGCTACAATTGTAAAAATAATATATTAACATAAAAAATAACTGCTGGTCT
>CAYWKY010000131.1:0-5633 GCA_964458915.1 uncultured Faecalibacterium sp. | reverse complement strand
TTAGTATACTTATGTAGTTTATCCTATTAGTTTTGCTTTTTATTGAAGATTTGCAAATTCTTCCGGATTCGTTTGATAGTACCTCGACATGGAAGAGCTTAGATTAGCTGACATTTTATTTAAAATTTTCCTCTTTTCATCTTGTGAAATACTGTCCCAAGAGACAGGCTTATTACCATCTCTCGAATCAAAATAAATATCAACGGTATATTCATACTTATTTTTAGTTGTGCTTTTCGTCATGATTATCACCTCTATAATTCTTATGCTGACACAGCTTGTCAATTTTCATCTGGTGCATTTATTAAACATCGCTCTTTTTTAGCACATTCAAAAAATAGAATCAAAAACAAAAAAATGACCTTTTCTTCATCATCGGTTGTTTTAAGAAATAAACATAGTAAAGAAACTTCATCATATAGCAAAATGAGGAATTGCTCTGTCATTTTATCGCACAAATAAGAAACAAGGAGTAGTGACAGATTATGAAAAAAATTGCTGCCTGTTATATCAGAGTTTCAACCGATGACCAAATTGAATACTCTCCACAAAGCCAGCTTAGAGAAATAAAGAAATATGCCAAACAGCATGATTTTTTTATTCCCGATGAATTCATTTTCACAGATGCAGGCATCAGTGGCAGAAACACTTCAAAACGTCCTGAATTTAACCGTATGATTTCAATTGCAAAAAAGAAGCCTAAACCCTTTGATGCAGTTTTGTTATGGAAATTTAGCCGTTTTGCAAGAAACCGCACCGATGCCATTGTATATAAAAATCTATTGCGTAACCAATGTGGCATAGACGTTATATCGATTTCTGAGAATCTCGGTGAAGATAAGGGTACCGCCCTCATTCTTGAGTCTATGTTTGAAGCCATGGACGAATATTATTCGATTAATTTATCAACAGAGGTTAAACGAAGTATGCAAATGAAAGCGGAAAATGGTGAAGCTCTTATACCTGCTCCCTTCGGATATAAAAATGAAAACAAAAAATTTGTTGTTGACCATGAGCGTGCGGAAATAGTTAAGACTATTTTTAACAGCTATGAAAATGGCAACGGCTTTCGCAAGATAGCTGTAAGCCTTGCAAATATGGGTGTGCGTACAAAGCGTGGCAATGTACCGGACAATAGGTTTGTCGAATATATTTTACGAAACCCCTTTTATATAGGTAAAATCCGTTGGAGTGACACACAGCAAAACAACGCTAACTGTTTAAAGGGAGAATTAGCAAACTTTAATTTATACCAAGGCAAACATCAACCCATTATCAGCGAAGAACAATTTGAAAGGGTACAAAAAATAATTGAGGAAACGGCAAATATATTTGGAAAATATCAGAGAAAAGAAGCTCCTAAAGACTATATGCTAAAAGGTCTTGTTCGCTGCGGAACTTGCGGCGCAACCCTTATAAAAGCTTCAACCACTCCACCTGCATTTCAGTGTCATAATTATGCAAGAGGTTCTTGCCATGTGTCACATAGCATAGTAGTATCAAAAATGAATAATTTAATTATTGAAACTCTCAAAACAGCTGTAGAAGCTTTATCTTTTGATGTGGAATTGAAAAACAGCCATAAGAAATTAGATTTTACTGTACTCAAAAAATTGCTTGACAACGAAAACAAAAAGCTTTCAAAAGTGAAGCTCGCTTACGAAGAAGGCATTGACACTTTAGAAGAATATAAGCTCAATAAAGCCAGAATAGTGGCAAATATAGCCGAGATAGAAAAAGAACTTGCCGAGCAAGCAAAAAAGCCTACCAAGACGGATTTCGCTAAAAAAACAAGCAATGTACTAAATATCATTCAAGACTCTGCTATTAGTGAAGCCGACAAAAATACTGTTCTTAGAACCATAATAAGCAAAGTTGTTTTTTATAAGTCGGAGAACCATATTCGTATATTTTTTTATGCTTAATTTACTATATCTTAATTCAATCAGCACCACCATACTGTGTCATAATTATTTTTGCATACAGCGGATTAGGATTTTTAATATTTATAGGGTACTGTAAAATTTTCTCATATTGGAACATTAGCAATCACTCCCGTTGTTGACCCATGGAAATGGTGAGCAAAGCCATTTCTCGGCATTGTCGTCACCGACATTTAACGGACCGTATTGACATAAATATTTATCCATTATACATTGCAGCTGCTTCTTATATTTTTCCATAAGCTCTATAGCTGTGCGATCACCCATGTGAGTGTCGAGGTATAAATGTAAATCCCATATAGCAAAGCGAATTGCCATTATTCGATGTTTAAGGTTGTTTTTTGTGTCAATCATCTGCATCTGCCTCCCATTAAAAAGGGCAGGTCAAGAACAGGAAATAGAGTACCTTGGCAAAGTGCCTTATCTATACTGTAAACGTCGTCGCACCACTGTTGAAAGGGAACATATGCCATAGCATAGCTGATTTCATCAGGCAATTCTTCACGCTGAGAGCAGCAATCTCGTTCCACAGACCTGTTGCCACGACGGTATGCACTTGTTGTGTTGTTCACCCTTATCGCTCCTTTGTTAGTTTTAAGGCAATAATTCATCGCCTGTTACATTCTATGAATAAAAGGTAGGGTTGGTGATTGCGCTAATAATTAGGGCTGTTTGTTGCAATATATAAAGAAACGTGTTGTAGTACCAACAAAGCTAACTCAAAAGCAATATATACTCAATAAATTGAGTTCTATCAAATAAAGAAATAGCGTAGCAGTCCTAAAACTACTACGCTATATGCTTTTAAATCAGTCTTGAAATCACTTCAACATTCCGTGATATCTGCCCATCCAATAAGGAAGTGTGTAATAAGTTGAGCCTTCCATGCTGTTAGGCGAATAGTTTTCCTCAAGAATATAGGTTGAATTGTTAAATTTGTGAATTGATCTTTCATCCGGTGCTGCAATCTTCCATGTCAAATTGCCTGCACTGAGTACAATGCCGATAACCTTAATAATATTGTTGTCAACTGAATGGAATAAGGGCATTTTTACATTGGGGTCATATGTGAGTACCTTTGTGCCGCTGATTCCGCAGTCCTCTTTAAGGTCAAGTTCAATTATATCGTCACGGTTTTTGTTTGTAGCTGAATATTTTCTCGCTTCCATTGGCTGTCTTGAAAGTGACCATGAAGCTGTTTCAATAAGCGAATTGCCATAATAGTCTGTCTTTTCCTCGTTAGGATAAGCCAGCTGATAAATATAGTACCATAATGGATTTTCGCTCATGCTCATTGAGTAACGCCACCATTGATCAATGGCATCTCTATAATATGACAAATATTTCTCGTCGTCCTCCATTTGGAAAAGAAGATAGAATGCCAGCATTGCCATTTCTTCATCGGAATAGTTGAGAATCATTCTGTATATAACCTTAATTATACTGCTTTCCATAAACGGACGCATTATATAGGAAATAATAGGTGATGCACTTGCGGCATACTCTAAAATTGCCATTTTATAGCGTTCCCAATATTGAGTCATAACCTCAGCGTATTCATATGCCGGATCAAAGGCTACCATTGCATATTCGTCTTCCCATTTTTTGTCACCTGTCATATAAGAAGCCAATTTGAACGCGGTTAACAGAACCGTAGCTTGAAGTGCGCCGCCACCCACGTTCTGACCGTTATGTAAATAAGCTCTATTAAACTTGCCCCAGGTTGTCGGCTGACCTGTACCTTCAGTTAAGCAATAGTTATTATCAACTAAGTGCTGAGCAAATTTCTCAACAGCTGTGGTAATAAGCTCTTTCATTTCAGGATCTTCTTCACCGAGAATGTCATAAGCTAATTTATAGATGAAAAGATGGCCGATAATTTCATCTGAACTTGTATCGCCCTTATAAATAACGTCTGACAGCTCATAGCCTGAGCCTATAAGGTCATCCCAAAGTCTTGCAGGAATTTCTTCGCTTGCGTCAATTACTGTACCTCTGTAGTTTTCGCCGTGAAGAAGATATTCGCTCTTGTCCGGAGTTTTAGTTGACACTGCCGTTGCTGTGCCATCGCCGTTGTGTACCCAGTGAACATTGCCGCCGACACCGTTGTTTTCCTGTTTAAGAGAATAGGTTCTGGCAATAAATCCGTCAAGAAGACGAGTTCTCTTTTCATATTGAGCGTCTGTCACAACTGACGGGTCTGACCAATCCTCAGGAGAGAAAAGCTTAAGGTGGTCATCGTCCATAAAGTATGAACGAACACCAAAGCACATATATTTTGCGTTCATTTTGCTAAAAGCATCTGCCGGGCTTTCACCGGGAATATCCTGTGAATAGTCGCCGCCCACGGTGAGAGCTTCACTTGTGTAGTATTTACCAAGATTAAGGTCTGCTACATTGCCGTTACGCTGAGCTCTTACATAAGCGTCAACAGTACCGGAACGCATTGAAACATAGCTGAGAAACAGCACTGCCTCAGCAGAAAGATAAGCTGTCTTTTTAGCTGCTTCTATTTCCTGCTTAGTTGCTGTCGGGTCGTCACGAAGCACCGCATAGCGCATAAGCTCACCGGCACCGTACATAGATGTCCACAATCCATCGTTGTCAGATTCCTGAGCTATCCATTTTTGAAGCTCAGTGTTATAGTATGCGTTGGAAACCATTCCTCGGCGAGCAACATATTTTTGCGAATTATTGCTCATAATCGCAGCTTTGTCTTCACCGCTAAGTTCTTTCATTTCAATGTGAGTATAACCCTGTTCCATAACAGTCCATATACCTTTTTCGCCATCCGGGAATATGGCAAGAACATTTTCGCTGTCGTTGGAGTAAAAATATCTGTCGCCCATAAAGCGCTGCTCAACGTCTCTGCTATTAGAAGCTTTTTCGTCTGTACGAAGTACACCATAAGCAGTAATTTCCCACTTTGCTCCGTCGGAGGTGACAGCCGTCTTTGCATCGGCATATTTGCTGTCATCTTTAACAAAGTCGGGTACGCCGGCATCGCCTTTAGCATAGCGTGTTACAACCTTCTGAAGTGCATCTCCCTCATCTGCCGCTGTGAGGGCGTAGTCATGTTTTTGCTTGTTTTCCCCTTGAAGTTTTGTTGAGTCTTCGGTAACATTGAGCTGAGCCTGTGAATAGCTGCCATCGGAAAGTTGGGCCTTAATTGTTGCCACACCCTTTTTAAGAGCAGTTACTCTGCCCCACTTGTCAACGCTTGCCACTGTGTTATCGGAAGATGTCCAGCTAAGCACTCTGTCTGTTACACTACTGTCAAAAACAGTTTCCACGCTTCTGCTGTCGCCTATGTCCATTTCCCAATTTTCAGGCACAACGATTCTTACAGCAATAACATCTTTGTTAAATGTTGCCACCGCAGGAATACACACCGAAAAAGCCATAATTAAGCTTAAGATTAGTGCGATAATTTTCTTCATAATGTAATCCTCCTAAAATATTATCTTTTTTTGGTTGCCCAGTGAATATTATGTTAACACTTTTTTGAACAAGTTGCAACACTTTGAAGCAATTAAATATAAATTTTAACAGCTTTTGAAGTAAGTTTTGTTAAAGTTATATAAGAAAAATTAGTGCTTATTCACATTCAGTTAAAAAAATTTACACGATGTTTTTTAAAAATAATGATTTAATTAACAAATATAGTGTAAAAAAGGTGTAATATAATTA
>CAYWKY010000130.1:0-5666 GCA_964458915.1 uncultured Faecalibacterium sp. | reverse complement strand
GTCTCAACTGTATGGAGGACCCAACAAGCGGTTCAATAATCTTCGGCGGAGAGGATATTGCCGACCCAAAGGTTGACATTAACATTCACCGCCAAAAAATGGGCATGGTTTTTCAGCACTTCAACCTTTTCAACAACAAAACCGTTATTGAAAATATTATGATGGCTCCCGTTTATGTGGGTACTAAAAAGCTTAAAAAGCAAAAGAGAGATAATCTTCTCATTAAGCTTCATCTAAAAAAAGGCTCCGTAGTACCTGTTGAACAAACAGCCTCACAGATAAAAAGCCAAGCTCACGACAAAGCAATTCAGCTTTTAAAAAGAATAGGACTTGAAGATAAGGCGGATTCTTACCCCTCAAGTCTTTCCGGCGGTCAAAAGCAAAGAGTAGCCATTATTCGTTCTCTGGCTATGGACCCGGATGTTATTCTTTTTGACGAGCCAACATCAGCTCTTGACCCGGAAATGGTCGGAGAGGTTCTTGACCTTATGAAGGATCTTGCAAAAGGCGGCATGACAATGGTTGTTGTCACTCACGAAATGGGCTTTGCAAGAGAAGTAGGCACAAGAATAATGTTTATGGACGAGGGCAGATTTGTTGAGGAGGCCACTCCCGAAGAGTTTTTCGCCAACCCGAAAAGCCCCCGTGCAAAGGATTTCCTGTCAAAAGTTTTATAATTTTCTACCGAAAAGCAGATATTTTGCTTTTCGGTATTTTTATTTACACTTTTAATAATTTGTTAATAATATTACAATGTTAAGAATAAGAAAATGTGGTCTTAATATATGGTAAACGATTTTTCAAGAATTCTAACAGCGAGTTACAATTTTTAGTAATAAAAACATTGACATTCCGTTGCATTTTTGATATTATATAATAGTTATAATGTAATACTATGCTTTATAGGCTAAGTGTTAATAAAAAAAGGAAGTGACATTTGTGAAGAAAACAACTCCTGAGGTCATTTATGACCTTATACCGTCACAGCAAACAATGTACTTGATGTTTAAATACACTTTCAGCAAACAAATCGCTCAGATTGCTACCTCCTTCTCGGTGGATTATGAGCTTGATTTCGATTTGCTGTCAAAGGCTCTCAACATCGAAGCGCAGCGAAATGACAGTATGCGACTTAAATTTATCAAGGTCGATAAAACAATTAAGCAATATTTTGTTCCTGAGATAAAGCTTGGAAATATTCCGAAAAAATATTTCCGCACTCAACAAGAGCAAAACGAATTCTTTGAAAAGGACGCTCAAACACCTGTAAGATTCGACAAAGGCGAAAACTACAGAATTTATTTCTATAAGAACGCACAGGGCGGAAACGGCATTTATTTTAATGTCAGCCACCTTAACATGGACGCTATGGGTGCAACTGTGTTTTATCTCGACCTTTTAGGTGTTTATAACGCTCTTTTAAAAGGCATTGACCTTCCTGCTCCTTTGGCTTCATATGAAGAATACATACAAGTTGAGCTTGAAAGAATCAAGAACACCAAAAAGATGGAAAAGCACGAGAAATTCTATCGTGAATATTTCGCAAAGGGTGGCGAACCCTTCTATGCCGGTGTTCACGGTCCTGAGTTCCTGGAAAAATACAGAGCTAAGAAGAAGAACCCTGACCTTCGTGTTCCCGCAGCATATAATCCCCTGCTGGACAAGTGCAAAATGGTTAGCGCTCATGTTGGTACTGAAGATGCAGCTAAAATCTTTGCTTTCTGCAAGGAAAGAAGCATTGCTCCCGAAAGCCTTATGATGCTCGGTCTTCGTACACATTGCTCCGCTATTAACTACAGAACAGATGATGTATTCATGATGGCTACTTGCTCAAAGCGCGCCACTCTCAAAGAAAAGAGAATGAGTGGCTGTCTTGTTCAGCCTCTTCAGGTTCGTACCATTATCCCCGAAACAGCAACCTTTGAGCAGGCACTTAACGAATACACCTCAGTGAGAACACAGCTTTATCGCCATTCGGACTACCCCTATATCACAGCTCGTGATATGTCAAGAGAGATGTATAACTACAATCTCATTCAAGGTCCGGCTTGCATGATGTTCTCATGGATTCCCGTACCCATAGATCTCTCAGAAATGGGCTTTAACTTTAAATTTGACTTCAAGACTTATGACCTTGGCAGATATTTCACTCCCCTTTATACTATCTGCTCACCTGACCCCAAGGATAAAGGTCTTAACCTCAATTATATGTACCGTGTCAAGCTCTCAAACAAAGAGGATATTGATGCGCTCCATAAAGACTGCATGAAAGTTGTCATGACAGGTATAAAAAATCCGCAGATCACTATGAAAGAACTGCTTGATATGTGTAGCAGATGATATTAGAGACAACAGCTCGGCTGTTAAAAAAAATAAAGAACCAGGAGTATTAGAAATGACAATTGAACTTAGCAAAAAAGAAATCAAAGAGCTTAAAAAGCTCCGCAAACAAATCCACATGCTCGGCCCTATCGGTACCATTAAGGATATGTTCACAAGAAGTGAAGCCTTCGGTGATAGAGTTGCTGTTGTGGAGAAGGTCAAAAAGCAACCCGTTTCCTACACCGTTAAAGAGTTTCATGACCGTGTAAGAGAAGTGGGCACAGGCCTTTACGCTTTAGGTCTTGGCGGCAAGCATATCTCTATAGTCAGCGAAAACTCATACAATTGGATTGTTGCTTTCTTTGCTATTGTTTGCGGTGGCGGTGTTGCAGTGCCTATCGACAAAGAGCTTTCCGATAAGGACATCAGCATGCTTATATCAAAAGGCGATGCAGAAGCTATTTTCATCAGCAGAACCTATATCAGCACTTCTGAGCTTCACCTTGCAAACGATGACAGATGCCAAAAGGTTTTCCTTATGAACGGCAACAAAGACGGCGAAAAGTATATGACAATTGACGCTCTCGCTGAGCTTGGCAGAGCTGAGCTTGCAAAGGGCAACCGTGATTTTATTGACCACGCTGTTAATAAAGATGACCTTGCAGCTATCCTCTTCACCTCAGGTACAACAGGTACCAACAAGGGCGTTATGCTTTCACACTACAACTTCGCTTCAAATGTTGAGGGTGTTATTGATTTCTTAGGCTCAGAGCTTTCAACTATGTCAATTCTGCCTATGAATCACGCTTACGAGCTGTCGTGCAGTATTCTTACTTGTATCTATATGAACGGTATAATTTATATCAACGACAGCCTTAAGAATATTCTTTCAAATATCAATGAGTTTAGACCTAACGCAATGGCAGTTGTACCTCTTGTGTTAGAGGCTATCTACAATGGTATCTGGGCAAAAGCCGAAGCTTCAGGCAAAGCTGACATCATGAGAAAAATGGTTAAAATCAGCAACAAGCTCCTTGAAGTTGGCATCGACATCAGACCTGTTGTTTTCAAACAGATTGCAGATAACTTCGGTGGCAGATTCCCCACAATGTCTTGTGGCGGCGCACCTGCAAGAGCAGACCACATTAAGAGCCTTAGCGAGCTTGGCTTCAACATTATCAGCGGTTACGGCATGACAGAAGCTTCACCGACTATTACACTGCACAACAACGGCAGAAAGAAGCCTTTATCGGCAGGTAAAGCTTTCCCCAGAGCGCAGTTTATAATCCACGACCCGGACAAGGACGGTATCGGCGAAATTTGGGTCAAGGGTGACAACGTAACAAAGGGCTACTATAAGGACGAGGAAGCTACAAAGGCTTCATTCAGCGAAGACGGCTGGTTCAAAACCGGCGACTACGGCAAGTTGGACGAAGAAGGTGAGCTTTACATCACCGGCAGAAAGAAGTTCCTTATAATCCTCCCCAACGGCGAAAATATCTTCCCCGAAACAGTTGAAAGCAACATTATGGAGTGTCTTCTTTATGCACATGAGGTTGTGGCTTTTGAGGAAAGAAAAGTAGTACGTGACAAGGAAGTTGTCATTATGGCTGCCGCTATTTATGTTGAAAAAGGCGACGATGCTTTCAAGGGCATGACCGAAGATGAAATTATCGCAAAAGTTAAGGCTGATGTTGCTCTTTCAAACAAAGGACAGCCTTCCTACCGCAAGGTACAAAGTGTCTATGTTTCCTTTAACGAGTTTGAAAAGAACTCTACAAGAAAGGTTATCAGACAAAACGTAATTGATACATATACGAAAGATAAGGCAAGGGTATAATTTTAATTAAACTATATAAAAAATAAAAAGGAGGGCAAATGATGATTGACAAACTCAGAGAGATAATCTGTCGCTTCGTTGACATTGATCCTAACTCTCTTACTGAAAATACAAACATCAGAACCGAGCTTGGCCTGAATTCCCTTGAACTTGTTAATATTGCAGTTGCAATCGAAGACGAGTTTGATATAGAAATTCCTGACCGTGAAGTTGTTAATATTGAAACTCTCGGCGACGCTGCAAAGCTCATCGAAAAATATATGGAAAACTGACAAAGAGCAGCTGTAAAGAACCTGGTTTTTTACAGCTGTTTTTTAGTTTCGTGAAAGCGCAAAATAACCATACCTTTTTGTCGGCTATTATCGTCTTTGCACTTTTTATTGTCTTTTTTAGATAAATGTGTTGACATTATGTTAAATATAGGTGTATAATTTATGAAAACTAAATTATGGAGACGATGTAAATGAAAAAACTTATTTCTCTTTTCCTTGCCATTATTATGGTTTTCGCAGTAAGCGTAACAGCTTTCGCCACCGATAAGACACATTTCGTTGTTTTAGGCGATTCAATCGCATACGGCTGTGGCTTAAAGGATAAGGATAACTATTCCTATGGCGCACTTGTGTGCGGAGCAAACGACTACACCTATTCTAATCATGCAGAAAACGGTGACACAACCTACGACTTAAACGATAAGCTGACACATAACCCCGAAATTATCTCCGATGTGGACTCTGCCGACATTATTTCCATTTCTATTGGTGGAAATAACTTACGCAAAGGCGGAATAGTTTCAATGGCAGTAACAGGGATTTTCGGCAATTATAAGCGTATTGACAGCGTAACAGCAGTTTTCTATGAAAATTTCTGCCTCGCTATTGACACTATAAGAAGCATTAACCCTGACGCTGAACTTTTAGTACAAACCCTTTACAATCCTCAAACCTGCTTACTTCAAGGCATTTATCAGTACGCAATAGACAAACTCAACTCATATATAGAGTTAGCCGCTGCCGAAAAAACCTTTACAGTGGTTCAGGTTGACGATGCCTTTGCAGGTAAAGCAGATGAGTACATACAAGATGACATTATCCACCCCAACGAAAAGGGACACTATGTTATTGCCACTGAGTACCTTAAGGTGCTTAAAGACATGGGTCTTGGCACAGCTCAGAAGCCTGTTGTTGACGAAGCAGACGTTATAATTTATAGCTTGATTGACAAGATCCTCGACTTTTTCAGAAGTCTGTTTATATTTAGAAGATAATAACCACAGGGGACAGGTACTTTAGTGTTGCAGAACACAAAAGTACCTGTCCCCTGTTACACCCAAAGAACCTGCCCCTATATAGCTTTTTCATAAAAGTAAAAGACTCGTCAGCCTTGTCCCTCCTGAGAGGAGAGGTGGCATGCGAAGCATGACGGAGAGGTCACAATTGCTAATTGCACATTGCTAATTTTCTCGCCCTCGCCGGGCAGGCATTACTTTTCTTATAAGAAAAGT
>CAYWKY010000129.1:0-5702 GCA_964458915.1 uncultured Faecalibacterium sp. | reverse complement strand
TTACAAATACTTTTTAAAAATTGTTTTAACATCTTGAAAAAATATGTGAAATTGGAGTATAATATATATCCATTAATTTTCAGGAGGATATAAAATGAAAAAAACATTAAGTCTAATTCTATCTCTCGCTCTTATTTTTTTGCTCTCTTTTGGTACCTATGCCAAACAGGTAGACAGCGACAAGTCACTCAGCTTCGGCAATGACGGCAAATTTAAAATAATGCAGATCAATGACACTCAAGACACACACAACCTTAACAAAAGAACTGCCAATTTTATTAAAAAAGCAATTGAGGCTCAAAAGCCGGATTTAGTGGTTTTTGTTGGTGATATGCTTTCAGATGTCTATATCGGTGCGACCAAAAACAATATTAAAAAGGCAATTAAGTGCCTCACAGATATTATGGACGAAACAAAAACACCCTTTGCAGTAACCTTTGGTAACCACGACCATGACCTTGAAGATGTGCTTTCTATTAAGGAAATGATGGACGTTTATCTTGAAAGTGAATATTGTGTCGGTGCTACTGATGGCTGCGATGCAGGTACATATAATATACCAATACTCAGCAGTGACTCAAAATCCTACGCTTTAAATGTCTACATGATGGATACCAATAACAAAGAATCAGGTAGCTATCAGGGTGTTTATTCTTACCAAGTGGATTGGTACAAGGCAAAGAGCGACGAGCTTAAAAACGCTAACGGTGGCAAGGTAGTATCGTCTGTTCTCTTCCAGCATATCCCTGTAAAAGAAATCTATCAGCTTCTCAATGTTGTTGATAAAAAAGAGGCTGACAGTGCAGTTTACAACACGAAAGACGGCAACTGGTATAAGCTCAATGAGGATAAGCTTATTGATTCTGCAACAGGAATAGGTGAAGCTCCATGCTCAGAAAACTTTGATGTTATAACAGGTCAATATGAAGCTTGGTTGGAAAAGGGCGATATTATCGGTGCATTTTTCGCTCATGACCATGTAAATAATTTTGTTGGCAAAACTGACGATGGCATAGTTTTAGGCTATAATGGCGGTAGCGGCTTTAACACATATGGCAGTGGCAACAAAAGAAGTGTGAGAATTTATGAGTTTGATGAGAACAATGTTGAAGATTATGACACCTATGCGGTTTATTATGACGATGTTCTCGACGATGGACTTAGCTTTTATATTATTGACCTTTTCTCAGCGAGTATAGTGAACTGGCTTTTAAGAGCCGTTTATAAGATGTTCTTTATAATTCCTTGGTGAGAAGCTGACATATAAATTGGAGAGGTGACTTAGTGTTCACCTCTCCGTTATTTTTATGCTTATATATGGAATTGCCTTAGAAAATATGCTGAGCTGCCGAAAGCAACATATCCACATTTGCCGGGCATATTTTAGCCTATAAAGTGTGTCCAAGCTCTTTCTTCAGTTTCAGGAAGTCCATATTTTTCCTTGCCTAAAGCTATACTTTTCATAAGAAATGACATATTTCTTGCAAGGGTTCGCATTGTTTGCTTTCCTTCTTCGTCAAGCTCTGCTTCTCCTTTTTCAAGTCCGTGAATACTATTCCAATATTGACTCGATGCAATAGGCATATTGCTGATTGTAAAATACTTGTTAAGCTCATCAAAGGTTGAGGAACAGCCGCCTCTCCTTGCGCAAACAACGCTTGCTCCAACCTTCATTGTTTTATCAAAGGGTGTGCTATAAAAAAGTCGATCAAGGCAAGCGATAAGTGTTGCATTGGCAGAAGCATAGTAAACAGGCGAAGCAACAACAAGACCGTCAGCTTCCTCAAATTTAGGCGCAAGCTCATTTACTGCGTCATCAAAAATGCACTTGCCCTTTTCTTCGCATTTTTTGCAGGCAATACAGCCTCTAATGTTTTTGTGTCCGATTCTCACAGTTTCAGCTTCAATTCCGCACTTTTTAAATTCGTTTTCCATTTCTCTTATTGCAATAGCTGTGTTTCCGCCGTTTCTCGGACTGCCATTAATAATTAAAACTTTCATTACTTGTAATCCTCCTAAAATTAGTTTAATTTTCTCTTAGATTTTCAAGAAGCGCTTTCATGTCTTCGGGCATTTCAGCTTTTAATGTCATTGTTTCACCGCTTATGGGGTGCGTAAAGCTAAGACTTTCACAATGAAGAGCCTGATGGCATATTCTGTTGTCCATTTCGCCATACATTGTGTCGCCATAAAGCGGTGTACCAAGATAAGAAAAGTGAACTCTTATCTGATGTGTCCTGCCTGTGGCAAGGTCCACACGCAAAAGAGTATAATTATCTCCCGTTTCCTCCGGGTGGTACATAGTCAAAGCGTAGTCGCCTCTGTCATCAGCTGTGCGATAGGTCTTAATCGGGTCAGGGCGGTATATAGGCTTTTCGATTTTTCCGTCTTGCTCATATCTGCCCTTTGCTATAGCTAAATATTGCTTTTTAATTTTGCCCGAAAGCCTTGCGGCGCAGTGTGCGTTTAGGGCGCAGACAACAAGCCCTGATGTACCCTTATCGAGTCTGCCCACAGCACGCATTTTAGCGTTTTTGCCTTTACTTTGAAGATAAAAGGCAACAGCGTTGGCAAGAGTATCACCTTGATGGTTATGACTCTCGTGCATAGCGAGCATAGGCGGTTTGTTAACAATTAGCAGATCCTCGTCCTCATAAACTATATCTAAAGGGTACTCGATAGGTAAAGGTGTATTGTCGTCCTCAGGTATATTAAGGGTGATTTTGTCGCCGGCATGAATTACATCAATAGTTCTGCCCTGATTGTCGCCGAGCATTATGCCATTTGGAATCCTTTTAAGGGTACGCATGAGTCTTGTGGAAATTTCCACATAGCCTCTTAAAAAGTTATAGACCTTTTTTCCCTCAAATTCTTCGGGTACTGTGTACTCAATTACTCTCAAAACAGCTTACCTCAATGTGTTTTACTTGAATATTCGCTGAGCATTCTTTGTTTTTCGTCCCAAAGCTTTTGCGACAAGTCAACATAATAATTGTGTGGATTTTCAAAACGCTTAACCTCGTCCCATAAGGTATCGTTTATCTGCTGTGTGCAGAAAGCTTTGATTTCCTTAATGTCAGGACATTCATAGCAGCATTTGCCACCGTCAAAGATTTTAACAAGCAAGGGCTTTGCTGCAAAGTTTTCAACAGTTTTCTTCTTCCATGTGTAATTCGGGTCGAAAAGTTCATAGGGCTTAGCGCTGTCGATTTCTTCATCGTGAAGAGTTACAACATCGGCTATAGCTTTTCCGCTGTCATTGTCATAAAGTCTATATACCTTTTTAGCGCAGGGAGTTGTTATCTTCTGAACATTTTCGCTAAGCTTAATTCTTGGTACGGGTACGCCGTCTTCCTCAACGGCTACTATTTTATATACACCGCCAAAAACAGGTGTCGATGCGGCGGTAATAAGTCTTTCACCAATGCCGAAAGAGTCAATCTGAGCGCCTTGTGAAATCATATCCTTAATTATAAATTCGTCAAGTGAGTTGCTGGCAACAATTTGGCAATCGGGGAAACCGGCATCGTCAAGCATTTTTCTCGCTTTTTTTGTAAGGTAAGTAATATCACCGCTGTCAATTCTTATTCCCTTAGGTCTGAAGCCTCTGGGAAGAACTTCTTCATTAAAGACCTTAATTGCGTTGGGGATACCCGACTTTAAAACATTGTATGTGTCAACAAGAAGTGTGCAGTTATTTGGGTACAGCTTTGCGTAAGCTCTGAAAGCATCAAGTTCATCTCCGAAAAGCTGAATCCATGAGTGAGCCATTGTACCAACGGCAGGTATACCGAAATCTCTATCGTCAATTGCGCAGGCTGTCGCATCGCAGCCACCTATATATGCAGCTCTTGCGCCATAAATAGCCGCATCATAGCCTTGGGCACGTCTTGAGCCAAATTCCATTATAACTCTGTCTCCGGCTGCTCTTCTTAAACGGTTGGCTTTTGTAGCAATAAGGCTTTGGTGGTTAATTGTCAAAAGAACCATTGTTTCAATAATTTGAGCTTGTATGACAGGACCTTTAACAGTGATTATAGGCTCGCCGGGGAAAATAGGTGTACCCTCAGGTATAGCCCAAACATCACACTTAAACTCAAAGTTTTTAAGATATTCCAAAAAGCCTTCGTCAAGACCCTTTGTTCTAAGATAATCAATATCCTTTTGTGTGAAGCTGAGATTTTTAAGATAGTCAACAAGCTGACGTAAACCTGCCATTATTGCGAAACCGCCGTTATCCGGAACGGTTCTGAAAAACATATCAAAATGAACTATTTTGTCGCCCATTCCGTTAACAAAATAGCCGTTAGCCATTGACAGCTCATAAAAATCAACTAACATTGTGAGATTTCTCTCTTGCATCGTGTTACCCATGTAGCACACCAGCCTTTCTTGTTTAAACAAATAACTGCCAAACATTATACTACTATTTAATTTATTTTTAAAGTGTTTTTTGATATTTTTGCATAGATTTTATATTTCATTTAATGCCAATAGAGCATATTTATACAACAATTTGCCAAAAATTGTTGTATAAATATCTATTGTTCACTATAACCTTTCCACTTGGGCAATATATATTGTGTAAACCATACATAACACTTTACTTGACAAAATAATATAAAATATGATAAAATAAAGCAGTTGAACTTGATAGAAAGTTCTATATTATATTGAAGGTGAGAATACTATGAGAATTAGGAAACAACCTCTTGGCGACCGCAACATCGTTGGCGCAAGAATCGAAGCAAAAAGAAAAGAATTAGGCATTAAGCAAATTGACTTGCTCACTCAGCTCCAGATTCAGGGTGTTGAGCTTACCGCTTCAGGTCTTTCAAAACTTGAGGGACAAATCAGAAGCGTAAATGACTATGAGCTTGTAGCAATCGCTGATGTACTCGGCGTAACCCTTAACTGGCTTGTAGGCAGAGAAGACTAATTATTTCTTAAACAAATGGCAACTGCTTCTCGGCAGTTGCCATTGTCTGTAAAAGTAAAAATCGGTTTTTGCCATATAGCCGGTAAAACATATTAATATAGCTGTGTAGTTGTAAAAAACTACACAATTTTTTTGCCCCAAAAAAGGAGCCTAATTTTTTAGACTCCTTTTATAGCTTATTATTTGCGGCTTTTTGTTACTTTCTTAGCTGCTTTAGCTGCTGCCTTTTCTTCTTCAAGGCGCTTTTGTTCTTCAATTTGAGCTAAACGCTGAGCCTCTGTTGCTGCCTTTGCTTCTTCATATTGTTCGGCAATTTCATCAAAGTGCTCATGGTTAGCCTTTTCCTTGATAAGCTTTTCAGCGTCAAGATAAGGCTTAGCTGCGTTGGAGAAGTTTGCATGCTTGTCCATTGTTGCCTTCTCCTCATTATGAAGCTTCTTCTTTTCGTTTTTGGCGTTAGCGATAGCTGCGGTGATATTGGCAACCTCAGCGGTGTTTTTATCCTTCTTAGCCTGAGCTTTGTCAAGATAGAGAAGCTTTAACTCCTCATCGAGAGCATCTTCTCTTTCAAAAATAGCCTCAAGAACTGAATAATCAGGGCTAACGAACTCTGAAAGTGACTTGTAATGCTTAACTATTGTCTTGTGTGCTGAAAGCTTATTTTTTGCAATTTCAATGCGGAACTTGCGAAGCTCTTTTTCTTCCTCGGTGTTTTTGGGAAGAGCCTTAGCCTGTGAAAGCTCAGAAAGAATGTCTTCCTTTT
>CAYWKY010000128.1:1342-5710 GCA_964458915.1 uncultured Faecalibacterium sp. | reverse complement strand
TAATTCCTCTATCAATATTAATATATATGAGGTCACACTAAATGAAAGATAAGTCAAATTATTTTTGGGGCTGGGGCCCTTTTTCAAAAAAATACGCAGGCATTTCAAATATAGCTGAGCATGAAAAATACAGCGGAATACGCTTCGATTTAAGTGTTGCTCCTGCAATAAGTGCCTTTGACATAAAAGTTCCAAATGTCACCTTACCCAGCGCATATCACCCTTGGCTTTGCAATGAGGACTATTCATTTTACAGCTATCGCTATGATTTGCAATGGAAAGACAAGGTTACAGCCGATGTTTCATACACACAGCTCACCGACAACAGTATACTTGTCAGAACAGAGATTGTCAACAACACCGATATTATCAAAAACTGTGTTGTCAATTATTTTTCATCAATTGAATACCCACAGGATATTTACACCGAGTTGTCTTTGCCGAGTGATTGTCTTTGTTGGGACGCGCTTGAGTATGATGAATATGTTTATAACACTCCCCGCCCCTGGGACGAGCAAAATGCCGACGGAAGAAAAAAAGGCGAGTTCTTAGATAAAGCCTTTGTCGGTGGCAAAGGTCTTGGTGACAGAGCCGAAAAGTGGCATATGCCACATAGAGTTATTGAGCCTTTTGGCGCAGAAAAGGGCGACAGAGTAAAGTATACGGTCAATGTTAATCAAGATATTGATAAGGCTGTTCTTGCCATAAGATACCGAACAAGTGACATCTATTATGAGCAAGGCAAGCAGGTAGGTGTTCACTATATAAACAGCGAAAAAACCGCCACATTTACCTTAGACGAGAAAGAAATTAAGCTTGCCCCTTGTGATACACCTGAAATTGCATTTGTTTCCCTGGGAAAAGTTACAAAGGGTCCTCTCTCTTTTGAACTAATCTCTAAAGGTACCGGTGCGGCAGAATTCGACTTTTTCGCTATTATAAATGAAAGCGACAAAGATAAAATACTTATTAAATCTTGCCCCACCTCCTTTGTGCCAAAAATTGAAAATGTAAAGTGTGACAAGGGCTATCTGTCCACACTTAAATATGATGAAGTAAAAGGTGATTATAGACTTCGTGTTTTTGACGATAACACACGCTTTAGAGAAATCGAAACCGGCGCACTGGAAGATTGCATGACAGCAAGACTTTCTAACGCAGATGAAACCTTTGACGATGTAACTGAAAGCTTTACAGGTGCTTTCAAGCGCAAACACAGCGACGAAGGCTTTTTCCACAACGCAATTAGCCATACAATATTTATTGAGCCCGGCAACAAAATAATTCAATATGCTGTTATATCTAAAGGCGACACTTCATATCTTTCACAAAAGGAGTATGAAGAAATATATCTTAACGCTAAATCAACAGCAATAGACATTAAGCTCAATCCCTCAGGTGAAAAATATAAACTAAGCAATCAAATTCTCGCCGCAACGGTGATGACTAATGTTGTTTATCCTATTTATAAACATGGCGAATATATAATTCATCACACTCCCGGCAAGCGTTGGGACTGCCTTTACACTTGGGACTCAGGCTTTATTGGCCTTGGCATGAATGAAATTGCCCCCAAATTTGCCGAATATATAATAGATACATATTTAAGCGATGAAAGCAACCCGGACTATGCCTTCCTTCACCATGGCTCGCCCGTACCTGTGCAAATCTATCAGCTTTATGAAATGCTTCAGAAAGCTAACAATAAAGAGCATTTGCTTTCATTTTATCCCAGAGCAAGACTTTATTACCGCTTCCTTGCAGGTAAAATAAGAGGCTCAACAACAGCTAAATTTAAAAGCGGTTTGCTGACAACTTATGATTATTTCTATTCATCAAGCGGAATGGACGACTATCCGGCGCAGGTCGCTATGAAAGAGCAGTCTCTTCGTGATAAAGCGGCTCCTGTAATTTCAACATCTCAGGTTATACGCTTTGGCAAAATCCTCTGCATAATGGCCGATAAAATGGGCCTTGAAAATGATGTGGCAGAGTATAAGCAAGATATAGAAAAGCTCACTGAGGCTTTAAATAAATATTCTTGGGACAATGAAAGCGGCTACTATAGCTATGTTCTTCACGACGAAAATTATGAGCCTACTCAGATTTTCAGAACCGCTGAAAACGAAAACCTTAACAAGGGTCTTGATGGCATTTATCCAATTATTGCAGGTGTTTGCGACGAAAACCAAAAGGAGAAAATCATTGCTCACTTGACAAATGAAAAGGAAATGCACTCCCCATTCGGAATCAGCGCAGTTGATATGACGGCAGGGTACTATAAGGTCAACGGCTATTGGAACGGTAACATTTGGTTCCCGCATCAGTGGTTTATATTTAAGAGTATGCTTGACCTTGGTGAAAGTAGCTTTGCAAGAGATATTGCTCATATGGCTCTCAATATTTGGAAAAGAGAGGTTGACGACACATACTATACCTTTGAAATGGTTAACACTGTAACCGGCTGTGGCGGTTGGTTCCATAACTTTGGCGGACTTTCGACTCCCATTAATATGTGGGTCAAGGCATACTACTCACCGAGTACCGTAAATGTAGGCTTTGACACCTATCTTGAAAAAACAAGCTTTAACGCTAAGGCTACTGAAGCTGAAATAAGCTTCACCTACTACGGCAAAAATGACAAATTCATTTTGCTCGCAGTTATGGCTGATGGTAAAGAATACATTGCCACTCTTGACGGCAAAAATGTTGAGTTTAACAGCATTAACGGCTGCCTTGAATTTACCCTTAACAGCGGCTACAAAGAAACACACACACTTATCATAAAGGAGAAATAAACCATGTACGAAAACATAAAGCCCTTGAAAGTGAATATTATTTCCGACATTCACTATTACGCAAGGGAAATGGGCTGTGAGGGCAAGGCTTTTGAAAAAGCTAACGTCACATCCTCAAACGAGATGTATTACAGCAAAGAGATTCTCGAAAGCCTTATGGAACAGCTCGCAAAGGACGACACAGACATTGTTCTTGTCAGCGGTGACACAACAAACAAGGCTGAAAAGCCAAGCCATGAGGGTGTTATAAAGCTTTTGCGTTCACTTAAAAGCAAAGGCAAAAAGGTATATGTTATAACTGCTACCCACGACTTTAACGATAACGGCTTGACATATTGCTATGACGGTGACGAAAGAAAACAGGTCGAGGGTACAAAAAGAGAAGAACTTTTTGATATGTACCGTGAATTTGGTTCGGATGAAGCCATATCAGTACACAGACAAAGTATGTCCTATGTGGTTCAGCTCTGTGACGGCTACAGACTTTTAGCTTTAAATGATGACAAAAATCTTAAGGGTGCCAGTGGCTTCTCTGACGACTGTTTTAAGTGGATTACAGAACAAATTGAGGATGCTAAGAAAAACGGTCAATTTATTATACCGATGACTCACCACCCTATGCTCTCCCCTTCACCTTTTTATAAAATAATCGGTGGCAACAATATTATGGGCGAAGCCGAAAAAAGAATAGATGAATTCACTGAAATGGGTCTGAACTTTATGTTTACAGGTCACACTCATATGCAGGATATTTCCTATAAGTACACTGACTCAGGCAAGATTTTCTATGACATTACAACAGCCGGTGCTGTCGGCTACCCTGCAACATTCCGTCAGGTGACCTTTATGCCGAGTCAAGGAAAAATTGATGTCAAATCAATAGATGTTGATTGCAAAATCAACGATGTGAAAGTTAAAGACCACCTTGAGGATAAATTTTTCGGCATGATAAGACGAGTTATTCACAAGGCCGGCACAGATATACCTGAATTCGCAAGAATGGCAACATCTTTCAGTGTCAAAGAGGAGCTTATATATAAAATCGGCTGGTTAATTAAGCCATTTGCTTTTCTTCTTAATATGCTGACTATCGGTATGCTCGCCCCCCTTTGCAAGAAGGAAACGGGCCTCAAAAAAGCCGATTGGCAAAGCATAAAAGACGAAAGCGTCGTGAATTTCATTGTGTCGCTTGTTGCCAACCTTTACGGCGGTGACAGCCCCTATTCCCCTGACACAGCCCACTATAAAATCACCATGGGCATACTTTCTATTATCGACAGCATACTTGCCGTTTTCGGCATAAAGATAGGCAAAATCTTAAAGGGCGCCGAATCAGTGCAAAGCCTCGTTGAGCCACTTCTTTATAACAGCGGCATTTGCGACGAAAAAGCAGTGCTTAATTTATGGGAAGACTTGCCGCCTAAGGATTTAACTAAGCCCCACTTTATTAAGAGCAAAAAGGGGCTTGGCGTTGTAGTCGGTCTTATTCTCGGCGTGATAATCTTTTTGCCCGTGATACTTCTTTGGCTTATTATAGGCTTCATTGTTAACTACATAAAATACCACGACA
>CAYWKY010000128.1:0-1242 GCA_964458915.1 uncultured Faecalibacterium sp. | reverse complement strand
AAGACCGCTGAATATTGGCCCCCAGCCTAAATACATTATTGAGTTACCTATAAATAGCAACAATCAATAAACTGACAAGGGAAAATATATTATACTTTTTGTTTTCAATTTGATCACTCCTTAAAATAATATGCTTTCTCATTCTCTCATGGCATCTCCCCCTTTTCAGTTACATAATAGCAGATCTGTATTTAAAAATCAATTAAAAACCCCCGCAACAAATTGTTGCGGGGAAAACAGTTAAATCACTGTAAAGCTGCAAGGCTCTCGTCAATCATCTTAATTTTTTCGGTGAGCTTTTCTGCGTCAGCTTTTTGATTATCAATAACATTCTGAGGTGCTTTAGCAAGGAAACCGGGATTTGAAAGCTTGCCATTAATCTGAGACAGCTTCTTTTCTGCGGCTTCTCTTTCTTTGAGCAGTCTCTTTCTCTCTGCTTCAAAGTCAACCAAATCGCCCATAGGAATGTAAATCTTTGCGTCTGCTGTTACAATGCTAACACTGCCGTCAATGTTAAAGCTATCGCCTACAGTTACCTCTAAAGCTGAGGCAAGCTTTTGCATAAATACAGCGGAAAGTGAGAAGATGTCTTTCTTTTCTGTGGCAATGTACACATGAGCCTTTCTTGAGGGTGGAACATTCATTTCACCGCGTCTGTTACGAATAGCTCTAATAGCGTCCATAATTACATTCATTTTGTTTTCGTCATCAGTGAAAACCAGCTCGTCTTTAAACTCAGGCCACTGAGCCTTCATAATTGTTTCGCCGTCGTGAGGAAGTGTAAGCCAAATTTCCTCTGTGATGAAAGGCATAAAGGGATGAAGAAGCTTAAGAGTTTCGCTCATAACATAAACAAGAACTGCTCTTGCTGTTGCAGCCTCTTCGCCACCCTTTTGAAGTCTGATTTTAGCAAGCTCGATGTACCAATCGCAGAATACATCCCAAATAAAGTCGTAAAGCTTTTGAACAGCAACACCAAGCTCAAACTTATCAAGGTTGTCTGTGACTTCCTTAGTGAGTCTGTTGTACTGTGAAAGAATCCACTTATCTTCAAGAGCAAGATTTTCCGGAATGTGAGGAGCTGCCTCATCTTCGGGAAGATTCATAAGAATAAATCTTGCAGCGTTCCAAATCTTATTGCAGAAGTTTCTTGAAGCCTCAACCTTTTTCTCGCTGTAACGCATATCATTTCCGGGGCTGTTACCTGTTGCAAGAGTAAGTCTGAGAGCGTCAGCACCGTAC
>CAYWKY010000127.1:0-5746 GCA_964458915.1 uncultured Faecalibacterium sp. | reverse complement strand
GTGACAACCTTCGTGTACTTGACTGGATCATCGACAGATGTGAAGGCAATGTTGGCGCTCAGGAAACAGCTATCGGTTATCTTCCCAACGCAGAAGACATCAACCTTGAAGGTCTTGAAGACGAAGTTACTGTTGACAGCCTGAAGAAGATTCTTGATGTTGATAAGGCTCTCTGGGCTGAAGACGCTAAGGGTATCGAAGAGTTCTATGCTAAATTTGGCTCTAAGCTTCCCAAGGAGCTTAGAGCTGAGCTTGAGACTCTTAAGAAAAACACAGCTGAATAATTTAACTATAAGTAAGGAGTTGTAAAGGACGTTGTTTTTTACAACTCCTTTTTAAAAGTGTAAAATAAACTTAGGGAAATTAAAGAAAGAAAATCAAATGAAAAAATTATTATATATCGATGCTTGCATAAGAGATGAGTTATCCAGAACCAAAAGAATAGCTCAGCCAATAGTTGCGGCACTGAAAGAAAAATATGATGTTGAAACTATGGTTATAAACGAGCTTAATTTGTCCGTTGTACAAAAGGAGCTTATCACTAAAAGAAACAACGGAGATATTGACCCTGTTGTAATGTCATGGGCAGAAAAAGTCAGAGACGCAGACAGAATAGTTATTTCTGCGCCCTTTTGGGATATGTCAATTCCGGCGGCACTTAAGAGCTTTATTGAGCTATGCTCCATTTTAGATGTAACTTTTAAGTCTAACGACAAAACCTGTTATGGCAATTGTAAAGCAGAAAAAATGCTCTTTATAACAACAAGAGGTATGGATATTTCTACAGGTGAGCCTATTGAGCAGGCAACACCTTATCTCAAGGCTCTTTCATGGCTTTGGGGTATCGGTCCTCTCGAAGTAGTTGCAGCACAGAATATGGATTATATATCTGAGGAAGAAATCAATGATAAAATTGAAAAAGCCGTTGCTCAGGGACTTAAAATAGTCGAAAACTTCTAATCAGGTTCTAACTTTGCCGATTTATGTTGAGTTATACTTTTATAAATCTAAACGAAACCTTAACATTTTTTGTTATAATTTCAAATAGGTTTTTGATTTATTAATCGGCAGGAGGTTGGCTATGAAAAGAAAGAAAATTGTGCAAGCGGTGTTTTTCCCGAACATAAAAGTGATAATATTGTTGCTGCCACTGTCGGCGGTACTTTTGACATATGCTATGATGAATTTAGATGAGAATGACCCTATTCGCATCGCTTCATATGTGTTAGCTTTTTATACTTTAAGTGTTTCTTGCCTTAAAATACCAAAGGTAATTTCCTTCTTTAAGATAGCGAAAAAGGAAAACAAATATATAAAAGCTTGGTTCGGTGATGTTCATTTGAGAATGAAAATATCCTTGACGGCAAACACACTCTGGAACACAGCTTATGCTGCTTTGCAGCTCGGAATGGGTGTTTACCATAAGTCGCCTTGGTTTTATTCTTTAGCCGGTTATTATATGTCCTTGGCTATAATTCGTCTGATTTTGGCGCAGCACACTCTTCGCAACAAACCGGGTGAAAAAAAGAAAAAAGAGCTTATATATTATTGCTTATGTGGCTGGATATTTTTGCTTGTCAATTTAACTATTTCCGTTATGATGCTTTATATGCTAAGGGAAAATCCTCTTGTAAAGCACAACGAAATCACCACTATAGCTTTGGCAACATATACTTTTGTAACGCTGACTTTGGCTATAGTTAATGTTGTGAAGTACCGAAAATATAACAGCCCGGTATATTCGGCTTCAAAGGCAGTTTCTTTAGCTTGCGCCTGCGTGTCAATGATAACTCTGGAAAACACAATGCTGACTATCTTTGACAGTGGAAATATGCCCGGCGAAGAAAAGCTGATACTGCTTTGTGTTACAGGTGGCGCAGTTTCCCTGTTTATTATAACTATGGCTATAGCTATGATAGTTAAGTCAAACAGAGCTTTAAAGAGCTTAAGAAAAACTGAAGAAGTTATAACAAATAAGTAAATAGTGTCTTACATCACTTTGCCGAAAATGCAGGGTGATGTTTTTGCTTTTAAATAAGATTTTTTAGATATAATTAAGGGAGAATAAATTTATTGCATTTTAATAATGTTTGTGCTAAAATACTAAGGTTAGATATTCAATTACAGAGGCAGACAATATGGCAAAGAAGATTAAATCTCTACCGAGTATCACACAGCTCGAAGGAGAAATAAAAAGAGAAAGATATCAAGCAAGATATAAATTGGTGCTTAAAAGTACAGTGGTAACCCTTATAACAGTGGCGGCTATTGCTGTGCTTGTGGCGACGTTGTGGCTTCCTGTTTTGCAAATTTACGGCGGTTCAATGTCACCAACGCTGACTAATGACGATATAGTCGTTTCAGCGAAAAGCCAAAATTATGAGCGTGGTGATATAATTGCCTTTTATTATAACAACAAGGTGCTTGTTAAGAGAGTTATAGCCGGCCCCGGTGAGTGGGTCAGAATCAGCGATAACGGCTCTGTTTTTGTCAATGATATTATGCTCGTTGAGCCTTATATAACAGATAAGGCAAAGGGCGACTGTGATATAGATATGCCATATCAGGTGCCGGAGGGTAAGCTGTTTGTTATGGGTGACCACAGAAGTGTTTCAACGGATTCGAGAAGTTCCGTTGTCGGCTGTGTTTCGCAAGAACAAATAGTTGGTAAAATAGTCTTTCGTGTGTGGCCGATCAATGGCTTCGGCGCTATAGAATAATAACAGGAGGGAAAGCTTTATGAGCGAAGATAAGAAAAAAACATCTCCGCATAAAAAGAAGAAAAAGAAAAGCAGTAAGCTGTCTACCATAATGCTTGTGTTTATTTTTGTTGCAGGCCTTGGTTTGATTTTATATCCCACTGTCAGTGACTATTGGAACTCTTTGCACCAATCTAAAGCTATTGCCACATATTCCGAAAGTGTGTCAAAGCTTAACGAGAATGAATATAAAGAAGCTTTAGAGCAAGCCCAATGGTTTAACGAATATGTGAAAAATAATTGTGTCGGCGGTACCTTAAACGAAAAACAGATGGAAATGTATAAAGAGATACTTGATGTTTCGGGTACTGGCGTAATGGGTTATATTGATATACCCAGCATTGATGTTTCCCTTCCTATTTATCACACAGTTGACGAGGACGTTTTGCAAATTGCTGTCGGTCATATTGAGTGGTCATCGCTCCCGGTTGGTGGCAAGGGTACTCACTGCGTATTGTCGGGACATAGAGGATTGCCATCGGCGAAGCTTTTCACAAACCTTGACAAGCTCGGTGAGGGCGATGTGTTTATGCTTCATGTTTTAAACGAAACTCTCACTTATGAGGTGGATCAGGTTTTAATAGTTGAACCTAAGGACGTTAAAAGCCTTGTTATATCAGAGAATGAGGATTATTGCACTCTCGTAACCTGCACACCATATGGTGTCAACTCTCACCGTATGCTTGTGCGTGGACACAGAATAGAAAACACAAAAGAAACTCCCACTGTAAACATTGTTTCGGAGGCGGCACAAATTGAGCCCTTGCTTGTAGCTCCCGTTATCGCTATTCCGATTCTTTTGGGACTTTTAATATTCGTTATGATTAAATATCGCAGAAAAAAGAAATAAAGGCGGTTTCAAAATGAAAAGGAAAAACAAAAGGACAGGAAACATAATAATTGCCGTTGGGGTCGTACTTGTGGCAATCGCTTTTGTGTGGGGTGGCTATAATATTGTTTGCGAAAAAATAGCCGAGAGTAGTTCGAAGGAAGCCATGTCAGAAATGGAGCTTGATGTTATTGAAACTAATCCCGATGAAATTCCCGATTATATTTTGGATAGCGATATGCCAATGCCCATAAAGGTGATTAAGGGCAGAGAATATATTGGTGCAGTGTCTATTCCGGCTCTCGACATTGATTTGCCGGTACTCAGTCAGTGGAGCTATGAGAATTTTCGTGTAGCACCTTGCCGATACAAGGGCAGCGCCTATAAGAATAATTTGATACTTTGCGCCCATAACTATAGAAGTCATTTTGCGTCGCTGAAATATCTTACTCAGGGGGACAGAGTTTACTTCACCGATATGGATAAAAACAAATTCGCCTATGAAGTTGCAGGTGTTGAGGTGCTTGACAGAACCGCAGTTCAAGAGCTTGAAAGCGGAGAGTGGGATCTTACTCTTTTTACTTGCACCTACGGTGGCGCAACAAGGGTAGTGGTACGCTGTAATGCGGTATAATTTTTGAAGTGTCTCCTTTTGAGGCACTTCTATTTTTTTATATATTTGGTATCAATTTTTTGCGACAAACTATGGAAAAACCATATAAAGTGTGTTATAATTCACAATGCCTTTATTTGCTTTTATCCAATATAGGCTAATTACTTTAAGATTAAGCAGATTTTAAAAAAAGGAAGTGAATCCTATGTCTGACAAAATGAATGAAACCGTTAAAGAGTATGCACGTTTCGGTGCAGGCAGACAGATATGGAGAAAAATCCTTACGGTTCTTGCGGTTATTACAGTGTTTATAACTGTCTATATGCTGATACTTCCGGCTATCACCCAAGAGGTACCCACATATTGCGGTTTAGAGGAACACACACATAGCCAAGAGTGTTATGAGTATATTGAAAAAATCGACTGCGACAAGGAACATGAGCATTTTGACGAGTGTATTATTAAAGTTAAAACTCTCAAATGCCTGAAAAAAGAGCATACCCATAACGATTATTGCTATGTTGAGCCTACGGCTGTAACGGAAGATGTATATAACGACGAGTATGATGCTTGCATAACACCTGAGCATAGCCACATAGATTCCTGCTTTGACGAGCAGGGCAATGTCCTTTGCGGTCAAACTCAGCATAAACATTCAAAGGCTTGCAAATGGGGTACACCCGAAAATGACGAATATAGAGTCAATAATGTTATTACTCTTATAGACGAGCTGCCAAGTACTGACGAGGTTGAGGAAAAGTTTAACGAGTTTAATAGCAATGAGGATTATGAAGGCTATGCGGCCTATTATAATGATTTGTATGATAAAGCGGTTGCAGCTTATATGTATTATGAGGACTTAGGGCCTGAGCTTAGAAAAAGCGTCACTAATGAGGAAAATCTTCTTGAACTTGAATGGGTTTATGATAAGGAGGACTTGACTGTTACTGACACCGAAAAAGTTTATAATGTCAACAATTACAATTCATCAAATACATCGGTTCTGGTTTATGGTGGTTCTGTTAGAAGCAAGGTTGGCACAGGTATGAGCTTTTTATATTGGGATGCTGTTCGTGTTGAAGAAGATAGCGACGGTAACCTTTATGTTGCGCAAAAATATGGCGATGTAAGCAAGTTAGACTTAAAAGCCACAACTGCAAACGGCTTTATTTTCATATTGTATAATGGCTCATTAGCTTGTAGCAAGGGCGATTATGTAACAGTCAGCTTCGACTATAAAACCGCTTCAAAGGGCTATAAAGCCAATGGTTATGGTACAATCACCTTTGACACTGAAGCGCCCTATAAAGGCAAGGCTGAAAGGATAACACCTCACTTCTTCATGTCGTTGAAGGTGCAGACACATATAATCTTATTAAGGTTAATCTTTATGACTACGGCACAAATATAAACGATAAGTATAATCAAGATAAAGTTAAATATCCCGGCTTCCAGCAGGATAACGGTACAACTAAAACTTTTTCAAGCTTAAATGTTTCATCTTTTAACTTTGGTAATAATATTACTACTGACCTTGCAGCAGGT
>CAYWKY010000126.1:0-5789 GCA_964458915.1 uncultured Faecalibacterium sp. | reverse complement strand
CTCATCACCATTTTGAAATGTGCGGCTGGAATGAAAAGAAAATCGTTGCAGTGTTTACGCTCGTTAGCGTTATCGGCTGCGCTATCGGTGTTGTTATTATGAATTATACAGTTAAAATGTAATGTTGCCTTTTTATAGGCAGCAACATTAACAAGGAGGAAAATTTATGAGCAAAATTAAAGATAAAATCCGCTTTTTATATAACGGGTATGTCACTCACGGAAGCTTTGATTTCGTCTTCCTTTGCTGTGTGTTGTTGCTTTTCACTATTGGCATCATTATGATGTTTTCAGCCGGCTATGTTTACGCGGAATATAATAAAGGTAATGCCATGACATTTTTTGTCAGCCAGCTTGAAAAAGCTATTATTGGCTTCATTGCTATGATAGTATTAAGCAAGATTGACTATAAAATTTTTAATTCACCTGTGACCCTGATAATTAACTTTGTGGCAGTGGCTTTCCTGTTTTATGCCCTTGTTGTAAACATTGGTAAGGGTGATCAGGAAACCAGCCGTTGGGTGACAATTTTCGGCATTCAGTTTCAGCCATCTGAAATTGCTAAGTTTGCCGTAATACTGCTAATGTCATATCTTATGTGCATTTTCCAAAAACAGCTCAGAACACCCGTCGGCAAAAAAACAGTGCTGACCTATGATAAGGATCACTTGTCCAAGCTTGAGAAAGCTTTGTTTAAACATGTTAGAGGTCAAAAAGCGGCTTGCTTTGTTATGGCGGCTTGTGTTGGCTTTTACTGCGCTTTGATTCTATTGGAAAAGCACTACAGCGCAGCTATACTTTTGATGCTCATGGGCATATCAATGCTTTGGCTAAGTGGCGCAAGAGGCAGATATTTTGCTATTGTTTTGGGAATTATAGGCGCAGTTGTTGCTGTTGTTCTCATTAAGCCGGATATTCTGTCAGGTTTTGGCTTTGCACAAAGTAGAATTATGTCCTTCCTCGACAAGGATAACCCGGCTTATGTTGACGCTCGCCGACAGACGGTGAACGGACTTTACGCAATAGGCTCAGGTGGACTTTTCGGTGTTGGTCTTGGCAACTCAAAGCAAAAACAGCTCTATATTGCTGAACCCCACAACGATTTCATTTTCCCTGTTGTTGTTGAGGAACTGGGCTTCATTGGTGCGGCAATTATACTTTGCCTTTTCGCTTATCTCATTTACAGAGGCTATAAAATTGCAATCAGATGCAAGGACTATTTCGGCTCACTCGTAGTTATGGGTATAATGATTCAAATAGCTTTGCAGGTTATAATAAACCTTGCCGTTGTTACGGACTTAATTCCGAACACAGGTATGGCACTCCCGTTTTTCAGCTTCGGCGGTACAGCTATAATTGTTTTGCTCGCTGAAATGGGTGTGGTGCTTTCAGTGTCAAGAAACTCGACGCTTGAAAAGGAATAATAAAGGAGAGGTCATTAATGAAAATTTTATTCGCTGCCGGCGGTACCGGCGGACACATTAACCCTGCGCTTGCAACAGCAGGTGAAATCAGAAACAGATACCCTGATGCTGAAATACTTTTTGTTGGCACAAAGGATAAAATGGAAGCTAAGCTTGTCCCTGCGGCAGGGTACGACTTTAAAACTATAAAAATATCCGGCTTTCAAAGAAAAATCAGTATCGAGAATATTATCAGAAACATTAAAACGATAATCTATCTTTTGTTTTGCACATTTAGCGTTAAAAAAATTCTCAAAGAATTTAAGCCTGATGTTGTGGTAGGCTTTGGTGGCTATGTCAGTGGCCCTGTTGTCAGAACTGCTGCAAAAATGGGAATACCTACGGCTATTCATGAGCAAAACGCATATCCGGGCATAACGAACAAAACCCTTGCCAAGGAAGTCGATAGGGTAATGCTCACAGTGGCAGAAGCTGAGAAATATATGCAGTGTAAAAACAAGCCAACTGTAACAGGACTTCCGGTAAGAGGTGAAATGCTTAGCGCTGACAGAGACTTTTCAAGAGCAAAGCTGGGTGTCAGAGACGATCAGCTTCTTGTGCTTTCAATGGGCGGTTCTTTAGGCGCAATGACAATAAACAACGCTATGGTTGACCTTATTGCCGACAACAGCAAAAACAAAAAGCTCTATTTTCTTCACGCTATGGGTCAATACGGCCTTTGGGTTCCCGAAAAGCTCAAAGAAAAGGGTGTAGATGTTGAAAGTGCCGACAATGTTGAGGTACGCGAATACATAAGCGATATGGATGTTTGTATGTCCGCCGCCGATGTAGTTATCTGCCGCGCGGGAGCAAGCTCACTTTCAGAGCTTCAAGCTTTAGGTAAGGCTTCTATACTTATTCCATCACCTAATGTTGCGGAAAACCACCAGTACCACAACGCAATGGCTCTTGTAAATAAGGGAGCGGCTCTTATTGTTGAGGAAAAGGACTTAACAAAAGAGAAAATGCAGGAATTGTTTGACTCACTGACTTTGTCAGACGAAAAAAGACTTGAAATAGAAAAAAATGCGAAAGCTTCAGCTAATCTTAATGCTAAAGAAAAAATTGCCGATATAGTTCTTTCATTGGTAAAATAACACATTTTAATCACAGAAAATCACTTTTTTGCATAACATAGGGTGAAAGGGTGATTATGTGGAAAATCTTGTTATTAACGGTGGCAGAAGACTAAGTGGCGAAATAAACATTCAGGGCGCAAAAAACAGCGCCCTTCCTATTCTTGCAGCGACAGTGCTTATAAAGGGCAAGAGTGTAATACATAATTGCCCGGATTTAAGTGATATTGATGCGGCGATTAAAATACTGGAACATTTAGGCTGCAAGGTAAGTAAAGAAAATAACACAGTTACAGTTGATTCCGACGCAATATCATGTTATAATATTCCTGATTCATTAATGCGTGAAATGCGCTCATCTATAGTCTTTCTCGGCTCTGTTTTAGGGCGTATGGGCAAGGCTGTTTTGTCTTCACCGGGTGGGTGCGATATAGGACTAAGACCTATTGATTTACATCTTAGCTCTTTGCGTACCCTTGGCATAGAAATAAATGAGAGTCACGGCTCAATTATATGCACAAAGGAAAAGGAGATTAAAGGAAAGGTTATAAGCTTGTCCTTCCCCAGTGTGGGGGCGACGGAGAATATTATCTTAGCTTCGGTTCTTTCAAAGGGGAGAACTATTATCCTTAACGCAGCCAGAGAGCCTGAAATAAAAGACCTTGCCGACTTTTTAAATTCCTGCGGAGGTCAAATTGATATTGGCAGTCACGGAACTGTGGTTATAAACGGTGTATCTGAGCTGCACGAGTGTGAGCATACGGTTATATCGGATAGAATTGCCGCCTTAACATTTATGTGTTGCACTGCTGCTTGCGGTGGCGATGTGGTTATGACACAAACTGAAACAGATTCTTATTTATCCGTTATTCCTGTTTTTGAGCAAATGGGCTGCGAAATAGCTAAGGGCAAGAGGGTTTTGCGAATTAAAATGAATCAGCGACCTTTAGAAGTCAGAGATATTAGAACAATGCCTTATCCCGGTTTCCCAACAGATGCTCAAGCGCCGCTAATGGCTGTGCTGTGCAAAGCACAGGGTACATCGGTTTTAGTGGAAAATATATTTGAAAACCGCTTTAAGCATGTGCCGGAGCTTCAGCGTATGGGCGCATCTGTTAAGGTGGAGGGTAGGGTAGCAATAATAGACGGTGTTGATGCGCTTTATGGCGCAAAGACTGTTTGCCCGGACCTTCGAGGTGGTGCTGCTTTGGTTATAGCCGGTTTGAGTGCTTTTGGTACAACAGTAATTGAGCAAATCGAGCATATTGACAGAGGCTATGAAAGCATTGAAAAGACTTTGAGTGACCTCGGTGCAGATATAAGACGAATTAAAATATAAGCTAAGTGGGCGATAACATTGTCGCCCAATATACATAACAAATTTTAAGAAAGGCAGGTGTTTAAGTTGAACGAAAAAAATAAAGGCGGAGCATTTTCTTCCTATTCCGGTGTGAATATGCAGCTTAAAAACATAACCTCGGATATGTGGGAACCAATAACCACAAGCGGAAACTATACAGCTTACACACCTGAAAAGAAAAAGACACCTTCTTCCACTAAAAAGAAGCAAGCAGAACCTCAAAGAAACAGTAGGGCTTCGCAAAATCAGGCTAATAGCTCCAAAGTGAAGAAAAAAACGGTGGCGGACAAGCCTCGTGTAAATAAAAAACAGGTGGAAGCTAAGCGGGAGAGCGAAAGACAGCCTATAAGCACTATGTCTTCACCAAAGACCCCAACGAAGAATAAGCGTAAAAAAAGGCGAGGACAAAAAATCAAACCAATGCCAAAGCTCACTGTTAATTTTTTCGCAAAGCAGTGTGAAAAGAATAACAAGGCCTTCGTTAAATTAATTAAAAGCGGCAAGAGCACCGATGAAGCAAGAAAAATAATTTATTTGAGAAAGCTGAGAAAGAAAAGACTTAAAAATCTGCTGAGTGTTATGTTCCTTTTCTTTTTTGCCAGCGTTTTTGTTTTGTCATATAGCTATTATTGCGGTGCTTCGGTGGAAAATATACTCGTTGACGGAGACGATGTTTATTCCCGTGATGAGATTCTCGAAGCGGCAAAGCTCAGCGAAGGTGTGAATATGCTGACGGTTAGAGAAAAGTCAGTCAACGAAAGTGTAACTAAGGCTTTGCCCTTTGTTTCGGCTATTAAGGTGGACTACAATTTGCCGGACACATTAAAGCTTAATGTAATTTCGACCAGCGAACGGCTAATAATAAAAAATGCAGGCAAATATATCTGCGTTGATAAAACAGGCAAGGTTGTTTCCGAAAAGAAAAAGAAGCTTACAGAGGGAACATTCCTCGTTAAAGGTATGGACGAGCAGGGCTGTACATTGGGAGAAATGTTTACCCCAACACAACAGAACAAAGAAAAGTTTAATATTGTTCTTGAACTTGCTTCGGCGGCTGAAAATAATAAGATAATAACCTATGGTGTTATTGATGTCGAAAACATTGAAGACATTACCTTAACATATAAATCAAAGCTTTGTATTTATCTTGGCGACGGAAAAAATCTGACTTCAAAGCTTGCGCAAGCTGAAAGAGTCTTAGAAGAAAACAAAGCCCAGGATAAAATCGGCTATATTAACGTAAAATATGATATAGGTGCATATTTTATGCAAGGAACCATGGATAACAACTAAAAGATTAATTTTTACGGTATAAATTCCGTCTTTTTACAAAAAATTATTAAATCTTGTAGGTTTTACTTATTGTATTTTTTCAAAGTTCATGATATAATGACACGAATGATAAGTTATAATCTTTTGGTGTGTCTTCAATTATTCTCTATAGGCAAAATGATTATAATGTTTTTGAATATTAAGTATTTTATAATGTTTTAGGAGGAAGTAAAATGGGCTTCATAATGGATAATGATAATATTTCCTATAACCAAATTAGAGTTGTCGGTGTCGGTGGCGGCGGCGGTAATGCCATTAACTCAATGGTTGAGTCAGGTATTGTCGGTGTTGAGTTCCTTTCAATTAATACCGATAGACAGATTCTTGAAAATTCAAGAGCAACTCATAAAATTCAGATAGGCGAGAAAGTTACAGGCTGCATGGGCGCAGGCGGTGACCCCTCAGTTGGTAAGAAAGCAGCTGAAGAAAGCCGTGATGTTATCGCTGATGCTCTCAGAGGCGCAGATATGGTCTTCATTACAGCCGGCATGGGTGGCGGTACAGGTACAGGTGCAGCACCGGTAGTTGCTGAGGTTGCAAGAGAGCTTGGCGCCCTCAC
>CAYWKY010000125.1:1172-5813 GCA_964458915.1 uncultured Faecalibacterium sp. | reverse complement strand
TTGTAAGACGAACTCTGGCAATCTTACGAAGAGCTGAGTTAGGCTTTTTCGGTGTAGCTGTCTTAACTGCTGTGCAAACGCCACGCTTCTGAGGTGAGTTGTGGTCAGTCATTACATTCTTCTTTGAGTTGAGACCCTTAAGAAGAGCAGGTGCCTTCGGCTTCTTTACGAGTGTTTCTCTACCGTTACGAACTAACTGGTTAAAGGTAGGCAATCGTAGCATCTCCTTTCCTAAAATATTGAATGCTTATAATCGCATGCCTTGTTATTATACCTCATAAGACCTAATTTGTCAATATTTTTTTCTTTTGCTCAAAGATTTGTATACTTGCTCATTTTTAACAAATCTTATTCATGCTTTTTGGTTAAGTTTGACAATGAATTTTCTTTAATCAAGGCTTTTACCGAATCAAGTCGGCAGTGTACCTTGTTAAACTAAAACAAAAGAAGCCCCGATTAAGGAGCTTCTAAAGCGTTAAATTTTAGGCAGCTGCCGGAGCTGTTGTTAAATCAGCCGGAGCTGTTGTCTCCTCCTCAGTGGGAGCGTTTGTGTTGCCGTTAATAATGTCCATGATCTGATCGATAATGTCACCTGCATCGATGATACCGAAAGCCATAGCGATTTTAACAACAACCTTAACGAGCTTGAGAGCGATCTTTATTACCTTTGAGCCGGGCTTTAAAGTCCAAACGGGAAGGTCAAGAATCCAGTCAAGGCTGCCAGCCTCACCGGTAGCTTCATCTGACGGTGCTGTAGTTGTCTCTGTGTCGGGAGCAGCAGGTGTTTCACTGTCTGTAGCGAAAGCAACAGTAGCAACTGAGAAGGTCATGATGAGAGCAAGAACTAATGCTAAAAACTTTTTCATTGGAATTACCTCCTTAAATTTTGTAACTCAAGTATATGATTTTGCTTGTGTTTTGTCAAGCAATATTTGGAAATTATACTTGCTACAATTAAAGCTTTAGAAATTAATCGACATTTGTATTCAATTGCACATTATTTGCGAAGCTTATCTAATATTTTTTGTCTAACATCTTCCTTTTCTTCGTCGGATAAAATTCTGTAGGCTATAAGAAGCTTTTGTTCATCCTTAGGCAAATAAGCCACAGGGTCAACATCGTCTTCCCTAACAAAAGACGCTTCTTTTATTATTCTCTCACTGCGATTTTCTGTTTCCACACCTAAAATATAACCTATTGTTGCGTTATAAAGCTGTGAAAGCTTTTTGAGACTTTCCAAAGGCGGATTAGTATTACCCATTTCATAAAGAGTGTATGTTGTTCTGTCCACGCCGAGTACATTTGCAAGGTCTTGCTGAGTAAGATTGTGTGCTTTTCTGATTTTTTTAAGACTTTGAGCTACTGTCATGTTTTTTTCACTTCCTCCTTATTATTAAAATACTCATAAATATTCTGAGCATCCTTTTTACTGATGCCTTTAACTGACATTAAATCCACAGGAGTAGCCTTTTTGATATTGGCCAAGGTTCTGTAATTCATTAACAGAGCCGTAGCTTTTTTCTCTCCGATGCCGTCAATTTTAGTCAAATTAGTTTGCAATGAATTTTTAGTGTGCTTTTGCTTGTGGTAGGAAATTGCGAAACGGTGAACCTCTTCTTGAATGGTTGACACCAAAGTGAACACTCCCCTACCGGAGCTTATGCTAATTTCCTCACCGCTTGAAGCGATGGCTCTTGTTCTGTGCTTCGAGTCTTTAACCATGCCGAAAACAGGAATATCAAAACCGAAAGCCTCAATAACTGGCTTCACCGCATTGACCTGACCTTGACCACCGTCAAGAAGTATTAAGTCGGGAAGTCTGCCAAAGCCCTCACCGCTATCTTGCTGTTCAACATATCTGTTAAGTCTGCGGGAAATAACCTCACGCATTGAGCCGTAATCATCTTGACCCTCAAAGCCCTTTATAGCAAATTTTCTGTATGCGCTTCTAAGTGGCTGAGCATTTTTAAACACTACCATACCGGCAACATTGTCGCTACCCGCTGTGTGAGAAATATCGTAGGATTCAATATACTCCGGGGTTTTGCTAAGACCGAGCATTTTTGCAAGCTCGTCAAGAATTGCCGTCTCCTTACCTTTTCTGCCAAGATTCTCCCCAAGCTTTTGGGCGGCGTTTTGAAGGCACATTTCCATAACGCGTACCTTTTCGCCTCGCTGTGGCTTTAAAATAACCGTTTTCTTTCCTCTAAGCTCTGTTAGGTACTCCTGAACCAAATCCTTATCGGCAACATCACCGTCAACAACTATAAGAGGCGGAATTTGTCTGCCGGAAGAATAGTATGAGGTCAGCATTTCATATCTGGTTTCGGCTAAATCTTCGGAATAATCCATAATGAAATGTTCTGTATTCACAAGAAGTCCTTCTCTGAAAGAAAGCACCGCAAGGCATGACTTGTTGCCACGCTGAGCAACAGCGAAAACATCTTCCTCAACACTGCCCTCAACTACAACCTTTTGTCTTGCCGCAATACGGTCAATGGCTCTGATTTTATCACGAAGCTTCGCCGCCTTTTCAAACTCTAAGTTTTCTGAAGCTTCTTCCATTTCACTTTTTAATTTTTTAACTGTCTGCGCACTGCCACCCTTAATAAACTCAATTGCCGAAAGTAAGCTTTCTTCATACTCTTTTTGTGAAATTTTACCGGCGCAGGGAGCCGAGCATTTATTTATAAAATAGTTAAGGCAAGGTCTTGAGTTGCGATTAATGTTTTTAGGGAAAACCTTGTTGCAAGTCGGCAATTTAAAAATCTCGCCGGCTTGCTCAACAACATTTGTTACGCTGTAGTTACCCACATAAGGTCCTAAATATTCCGCTTCCGGGTCGTCCTTTCTAAAGCAAGCCGATATTTTCCCCCACGGATTAGGCGTAATTTTTATAAAGCTATAGCCTTTGTCGTCTTTAAGCAAAATATTATACTTTGGCATATTCTGCTTAATAAGGCTACATTCAAGCACAAGAGCCTCAAACTCGCTGTCAGTTAGAATATAGTCAAAATCTCTCACATTTTCCACCATTTTTCTTACTTTGGCGGCATGCTTGTTTTGTGAACCAAAATATTGACTGACTCTGTTTTTCAGTTTCTTTGCTTTGCCGATATATATAATTTTGTTGGATTTATCCTTCATTATATATACACCGGGCGTTAAAGGAAGGTTCATAGCCTTTTGCCTAAGATAATACATTTTCGGATTTTCAGCCATAGCGCACCTCCCATTGATATGTTATATTTTATCACATTTTGCCGAAACAAGCAATGGCTTTTAAAAATATAAAGGCCGCATCAAACTATTTAGTACAGTGATACGACCCATATTTTTATTTGAATTTATCGAAGAATGATGACTTCTTCTTTTCCTCACCCACAATATTTCCATCGGGGATATTGTTTTTAGGCTTATGTGTCAAGGTTGCATCAAACTCTTTAAGAAGCTCTTTTTGCTTTTGAGAAAGGTTCTTTGGTACCTCAACAACAATTTTAACAAACTGATCACCTTTATTACGAGATGAAAGCTGTTGAATACCTCTGCCTCTAAAGCGGAAAACCTCACCGGGTTGAGTTCCGGCCGGAAGGTCATATTTAACCTTGCCGTCAAGAGTGGGAATATAAAGTGTGTCACCCATTGCAGCCTGAGCATAGGTAACAGCCACCTCGCACCAAACATCAAAGCCGTCTCTCTCAAAGAAAGGATGAGGTCTGACGTTGACATTGACACGAAGGTCACCCTTAGGTCCACCGTTTACGCCGGGATTGCCTCCACCTCTGACATTGAGTGTTTGTCTGTCGTCGATACCTGCCGGAATATCGATTTCAGCAGTCTGTCTTTTTCTGACAAAACCTGTTCCTCGGCAGTTACCGCAGGGATTTTTAATAATCTTGCCCTTACCGCCACACTCACTACACTGTCTTGTGGTGCTCATAACACCAAAAGCTGTTCTTTGCTGAACATTGACCTGACCGCGTCCGCCGCAGGTTTTACAGGTTTCCGGTGAAGTACCCTTAGCGCAACCGTTACCGCCGCACTCTGAGCAAACTTCATTTCTGTCAACATTCACTGTCTTTTTGCAGCCCTTTGCAGCTTCCTCAAATGAGATAGTCACATTGGTCTGAATAGTGGCACCCTTTCTCGGAGCGTTGGGATTCTGCTGTCTGCCACCGCCAAAGCCGCCGAAGCCGCCACCGAACATACCGCCTAAAATGTCGCCTAAGTCAAAGCCGTCGAAACCTCCGCCAAAGCCGACACCAAAGCCGCCTGCGCCAAAATTAGGGTCAACGCCTGCATGACCGTATTGGTCATATCTTGCCTTCTTATCAGCGTCAGAGAGTACCTCATAAGCCTCATTAGCCTCTTTAAACTTCGCTTCGGCAGTTGCATCACCCGGATTAAGGTCTGGGTGGTACTGCTTCGCAAGCTTACGGTAGGCTTTTTTTATTTCATCGTCTGAAGCGCCCTTGCTGACACCTAAGACTTCATAATAATCTCGTTTATTTTCTGCCATTTAATATGTTCCTCTCACTATGACATATTGCCATATATACCGCAATATGGAGCCATCCGAAATCGGACAGCTCCGGATATAAATTAGTTAGCGTCTGTGAAGTTAGCGTCGGTGTAGCCTGC
>CAYWKY010000125.1:0-1072 GCA_964458915.1 uncultured Faecalibacterium sp. | reverse complement strand
ATGTCTTCTCTGCGCTTCTTATCCTCTTGAGCAAACTGTTCAGCTTCTCTTACAGCCTTTTCAATATCTTCCTTAGACATATTTGTTGAGGAAGTGATAGAAATTGACTGCTCCTTGCCTGTGCCAAGATCCTTTGCGCTTACATGTACGATACCGTTAGCGTCGATGTCGAATGTAACTTCAATCTGAGGTACACCACGACGAGCCGGCATAATACCGTCAAGGCTGAATACACCAAGAGTCTTGTTATCCTTTGCGAACTCTCTTTCGCCCTGAAGAACGTGAACCTCTACTGAAGGCTGATTGTCAACAGCTGTTGAGAAAATTTGGCTCTTCTTTGTGGGGATTGTTGTGTTTCTCTCGATAACCTTTGTGTTAATACCGCCCATTGTTTCGATACCAAGTGAAAGAGGTGTAACGTCGAGAAGAAGAAGACCCTTAACATCGCCACCGAGAACACCACCTTGAAGAGCTGCACCGATTGCGACACATTCGTCGGGGTTAATGCCCTTGAAAGGCTCTTTGCCGATATACTTTTTAATTGCATCGCTTACTGCGGGGATTCTTGATGAACCACCAACCATAAGAACCTTATCTATCTGAGAAGCGTTAAGACCTGAGTCTGCCATTGCCTGACGAACAGGACCCATTGTAGCTTCAACAAGGTCTTCAGTAAGCTCATTGAACTTAACTCTTGTAAGAGTGGTTTCAAGGTGCTTAGGACCTGTAGCATCTGCTGTGATATAGGGAAGAGAAATTGTAGATGTTGTTACACCTGAAAGCTCAATTTTAGCCTTTTCTGCTGCTTCCTTAAGTCTCTGCATAGCCATTTTGTCGCCACGAAGGTCAACACCCTGCTCTACCTTAAAGCCTGCAACAAGCCAGTCGATAATTCTCTGGTCGAAGTCGTCACCGCCAAGACGGTTGTTACCTGCTGTAGCAAGAACTTCCTGAACACCGTCGCCCATTTCGATAATTGAAACGTCGAATGTACCACCGCCAAGGTCATAAACCATAACCTTTTGGTCTGCTTCCTTGTCAATACCGTAAGCGAGAGCTGCAGCTGTAGGCT
>CAYWKY010000124.1:0-5870 GCA_964458915.1 uncultured Faecalibacterium sp. | reverse complement strand
TTCTCGGATATATTAGCTTTGTGATTGAAAGCTGTTTTTAATAGACTGAAGATTTCTGTTCATAAGGCTAAGATAGGTTTCGCCTGAAGCAAAATCGTCGGCAGATATAACATGACACGAATATAAAGTCTCAACTTCTGCGCCACAGCCCTCAGCGATTGTATTCGCAACATTACCCTTCGACAAGTCAACTTTAAAAATTACACCTATATTGCTTTGCTTCGCCTTATTTATTAGGTCCGCTATAGTCTTAGGGTTAGCCTCAGTTTGAGCTGAGCAACCAGGGAAAGCAGCGTAATAATTCACATTATATCTTACAGCGAAATATTTAAAAGGAAATCTGTCGGCAACTATAATGAATTTGTCACTGTTGTCGGAGAAAAGCTTTTCAAATTCACTGTCAAGCTCCATTAGCTTTTGTATATATTTTTCAGCATTACTCTCATAAGCTTCTTTATTAGCCTTATCACACTCTGTTAATGCGTCACAAATTGCACGGGTGATTTTAACCGCATTTAAAGGTGAAGTCCAAACATGCTCATCATATTCTTCCTCATGGTCGTGTGAATGTTCCTCTTCATTTTCGTGGTCATGATCTGACTCGCACAGCTCAGTGACATCCATCATTTTGATTACTTTTACCTTTTCGTCAACAGTTTGCAAAATGTTGTCAACCCATTTGTCGCTTTCACCACCACCATAAACGAAAACGTCACATTGCTGAATTTTCATTATATCCTCAGGTGTAGGCTCATATGTGTGACTTTCTTCACCGGGAGCTAAAAGCATTATTATATCCGCCTTATCTCCGGCAATTTCTCTCGCAAAATCATATTGAGCAAAAGTCGTCGCAACAACAGTTGTTTTATCCTTCTTATAAGCCTCGCCGTCTCCATAAAGCATAAGAGTACCAAAACCAAGAAATGACACAAGGCAGATTCCCACTGTCAAAACTTTCTTAATTGCAGCCGACTTATTAAGAGATAAAACGGCTTTTATTAGCGAGAAAACAAAAAAGACAAATATATTCATACAAACAACGCTTGCGCCTGTTGGAGCCTCATATTTAATCGACACAATAAGTCCCGATAAAAAGCAGAAAACAGATATAACAGAGCTTGTTATAACTACCCTTTTAAAGCTTTTACATAATCTCATAGAGGTTACACTTGGGAAAATTATAAGTGATGATATAAGCAAAGCACCCATCATTTTCATGCCGATAACAATAGTAACAGCTGTCAAAGCAGATATGAGCATATTATAAAGAGAGGTTTTTGTACCCGTAGCTTTAGCGAAACTTTCATCAAAGGTAACGGCAAAAATTTCATTATAAAAAATGCTGTAAATCAATATAACAACACATGATAATGCCGAAGCAATAACAACATCGCTTTTGCTCATTGTTAAAATACTGCCGAACATATAGTTGTAAAGGTCAACATTCATGCCAGTAGTCATAGACGTAACCATTACACCGACAGCGAGGGCACCCGTTGAAATCAAAGCTATTGCGGCATCACCTTTAATTTTGCCTCTTTCGCTCATTTTCAGCAGTAAAAAAGCAGCTATTATAACAATAGGCAAGGCGAAATATAGCGGTGCAACACCTGCGGCAGCACCAATAGCCATAGCTCCGAAGCCAACATGAGACAGACCGTCGCCAATCATGGAAAAGCGTTTTAAAACAAGGCTGACACCTAATAAAGCGCAGCAAAGCGAGACGAAAACACCAACAATAAAGGCTCTGATAAGAAACGGTTGCGAAAACAAAATATTAAGTGTTTCTGTCATGCTGTTTCACCCCCTGAGAATTTTTTATAAAGGCTACTTTCAAGATATTGCTGAGTTGTACCAAAAAAGCTGTCATTTTTTCTAACGTGCAAAATATGGCTGGCACAGTTGACAGCACTAAGCAAATCGTGTGAGACCATTATAATCGTAATGCCAAACTGCTTGTTTATTTTGTTAATAAGTGCATAGAACTCTGCTGTAACTATTGGGTCAAGACCAGTAACAGGCTCATCCAACAACAAAAGCTTACCTGTTGCACAAAGTGCTCTGGCAAGCAGAACTCTTTGCTGCTGTCCGCCTGAAAGCTCACGGTAACACTTATTTTTTAAATGAGTAATGTCAAGCTTTTCCATATTATCATGAGCTAACTTTTTTTGTTGCTTTGAAAAAAATATTCTGCCGTTTTTACCTGCAACACAGCCTGAGAGGACAACCTCACAAACACTTGCGGGGAAATCCCTTTGCGCTGTTGTTTGCTGAGGTAAATATCCTATTTGCTTTGATGTTAAGCCGTCACCCATATGTAAATGACCATCGGCAGTCTCTTTAAGACCTAAAATAGATTTTACAAGCGTACTTTTTCCGCTTCCGTTTTCACCCACAATGCAAAGGTAATCGCCCTCGTTGACAGTAAAGCTCAAATCCTCAACAACGGATATATTATCATACTTTAAATATACATTTTTACAGCTTATCAATGACATATTATCTATCTCCCTTTTCGCAGCATTTGTCGCAAATGCCATATATCACAGTTTTTGAATTATCAATTTTAAAACCGTGATGACACAATATATGCTCGTGAACAGTATTCATAAATTCACAGCCTAAATGCTGAAGCTCACCGCATTTAACACATTTTAAGTGCATATGGCTTTTACAGTTAAGCTCATGGTTTATAAGCTGATAAGCCGCACCTTTTTTGTCTCCCTCGCTGATTTTTCTCATATCACCGGCGGCTACAAGTGAGTCAAGGTACCGATAAAGTGTGGCTTTTCCCACGGGAGTTCCTGAAGCTTTTAAGGCATAGGAAATCTCATCGCAAGTTAAAAGGCTATCTTTATTCTCAAGCAAAAACTCATATATAATCTGCTTTTGTTTTGTGTTATAAACTGATTTTGCCATTGTTTCACCTCAAATTGAAACTGAATTTCAATTTCAAATTATAGTCAATTTGAATTTTTTGTCAAGTTATTTATTTTCATTCGTTGCAAAAGTAAGGTTAATATGTTAATATTAGTCGAATGAAATTTCAGGAGGTATAATATGTTAAACAGATTAGGTACTCTTTTGCTTACAGCTGATACAACAGAAGCTTTGAGCGATACAACATCCGCTTTTATTGATGCTACTACCACAAGTAATCCCCTTCTTGACGAAAACGGACAATTTGAGGATGTTCCTACAGCAATCAACAACATAACTCAATGGATAAATGACCTTGACATTGTTGGAAAGTTTTTCACAAAGCTGCCGACAATTATTCTCGCCGTTATTATTGTAGTTGTGGGATATTTTTTAGCCAAGTTTGCCAAGAAGCTTGTAGTTAAAGCTATGAAGGCGCAAAATGTTGACCCATCGGTTTATAACTTTATTAAAAGGATGGTTTCTGCCGGAATTAATTTTGTATTTATTATGACTGCGCTTTCTATGTTTATAAATATCGGCTCTCTCATTGCCGCCATAGGTGCTGCCGGCGTTACGGCAGGTCTTGGTCTTCAGGCAACTGTAGCCCAATTTGCAAGTGGTATTCAAATATTGATGAATCGTCCGTTTAAAACCGGCGATTTCGTGGAGCTTAACGGTATATCGGGCAGTGTTGCCGACATACGTTTTATGCATACTGTCATTATCACTCCCGATAACAAACGCATAACCATACCCAACTCACATATAACGAGCAATCATATCATTAACTACTCAGCTGAAAGTACAAGAAGAGTTGACCTTGTTTTTTCAATCAGCTACAGCGATGACATTTCAAAGGCTAAGCAGGTCATAAAGGAAACCGCACTCGCAAACGAATTTATTTTAAAAGATCCCATGCCTGAGGTTTATGTTTCCTCCCACGAAGCAAGTTCAATTAATCTTAGCACAAAAGTATGGTGCGACGTTGACAAATACTGGGATGTCTACTATTCTATGCAGGAAAATGTCAAGCTCGCTATGGACAAAAACGGCATTAACATTCCCTTTAATCAGCTTGATGTTCATATTATTGATAAATAATCGGTGATAAATATGTCAAAATTATTAGTAAAGCTTTTCATCAAAAATTACGAAAATACAAAGAATCCTCGTGTTAGAGAAAAATACGGCTATCTTGGCAGTATAGTCGGAATCATTGTAAATGTTCTTCTGGCTTTGGCAAAGTACCTTATTGGTATCGTTTCAAACAGTATCGCTATAACCGCTGACGCTGTAAACAACCTCAGTGACAGCGTTTCGTGCGTAATAACCCTTGTCAGCTTTAAAATGGCTAACATGAAACCCGATAAGGAGCATCCCTTCGGTCACGGCAGAATTGAATATGTAGCCGCCCTTATAGTAGGCTTTATAGTTGAACTAATGGGATATGAGCTTATTAAATCATCAATTGATAAAATTAAAAATCCTGAGGCTGTTGTTTTTTCGGTACCGGCGGTAATTGTCCTTTTAATATCCATTCTCGGAAAAATATGGCTCGCCTTTTTCAACAGCTACCTTGGCAAAAAAATTGATTCGGCAGCTATGTCGGCAGTTGTCACAGACAGTATTAGTGACACCACTGCAACAGCTGTAACCTTAGTCGCTCTTATACTTTCTCTTTTCACTGATTTGCCCATCGACGGCTATATGGGTATAGTTGTGTCGCTGTTTATTCTGTATTCAGGATTCGGCATATTAAAGGAATCTGTTGGAATCATTCTCGGCACTCCCCCGGACAAAGAACTTGTAGATGAGCTTGTTGAGTTTATTATGTCTCACGAAGAAATTCTCGGCATACACGACTTAGTTATACATTCCTACGGTGCGACGAGAACCTTTGCAAGTGTACACACAGAGATTTCTGCCGAAGGAGATTTACTTAAGGCACATGACACCATCGACTCAATTGAGCGACTTGTTAAAGAAAAATTTGGAATTGAGCTCGTGGTACATATGGACCCGATTGCGACAAACGATGAAACAACGGAGAAATATTATCAGCTTATACACAAAACAGTTAAGGATTTTGATTCGGCGCTCAGTATTCACGATTTTAGAGTGGTTGAAGGGCCGACGCACACGAATCTTATTTTCGATGTTGTTGTTCCATATAAGTATAAGCTTAGCGACAAAGAGCTTGTCAGCGCCTTAACTGAAGCGGTACAAAGCCAAAATAAAAGCTTTTTCCCTGTTATTACAGTGGATAATTCCTATATTTAGTGACATATTTTGTTATAATGCACAAAATAAGCTATAAATGTTCTCTATAATTCTATAGACAGATTTAGTGAAAATGGCTTGAAAACTTTGCAGAATATTGTAAAATATAATAGATGCGTAATGCACAGCATAGAAAGAAGTTTAATCAGGGGGTAAATTTATATGTCCACATCACTTACAGAATATCTTGATACTATTCCTCAGGGAAGACTCGGTATCATTGCAATGAAAGGCTGTGAGGAGCTCGCACAAAAAGTAAGCGACCAGATTCTCGAATGCCGTGCCCAGTTTGAGAACGAAACAGATAACAACATTCATCTTAAAGGTTATCACAGAGATTCCTACATCATTAAAGCAAACTTCCCTCGTTTCGCAACAGGTGAAGGTAAGGCTGTTATCACAGAAACAATCAGAGGATATGACCTTTTCATTATTTCTGACTGCTTCAACTACAACGTAACTTACAAAATGTATAATCTCAAGGATGCTGACGGCAATCCGCTTCAAGTACCTATGAGTCCTGACGAGCATTTCGCAGACCTTAAGAGAGTTATCTCCGCTTGTGCCGGCAAAGCAAAGCGTATTACAGTTGTTATGCCCATGCTTTATGAGGGCAGACAGCACAGAAGATCAGCAAGAGAATCACTTGACTGCGCTCTCGCTTTACA
>CAYWKY010000123.1:0-5883 GCA_964458915.1 uncultured Faecalibacterium sp. | reverse complement strand
CAACAACTATATCTCCGTTGCGAGCCACAGGGGTACGCTCAACATAGATAATGTCGCCGTCAAATATGCCGGCATTTATCATGCTTTCGCCTCGAACACGAAGAGCGAACATCTCTTTATCAGATGAAATATGGGGAGCGTTAAAGGGGAGGTAGCACTCAATTTGCTCTGTTGCGAGTATGGGAAGACCTGCTGTAACCACACCTAAAAGGGGAACATGCATAACATTTTCGGCTCTGCCTGTGATACGAATAGACCTTTTGTGCATAGGGTCACGCTCTATGTAGCCTTTCTCTTCGAGAGCGTTAAGGTTAGCCTGCACCGATGAGGTTGAGCGAAGACCAACAGCCTGACAAATCTCTCTGACACTTGGCGGCACATCGCCGGAACGCTCTTTCAGATAGTTTAATATTAAGGTTTGATTTTCGGTGAGAGGTTCACGCATAGTAGAACCGCCTTTCTATATAGATATTTTTGACAGAAATCGTCAATAAAGAACACAAATGTTCGTTTTCGAGACCATTATAGCATAATATTTTGTAAAATGCAAACATTTGTTCTCGTTTTTTTGCAATTTTTTGTCTTCTTTTGTAAAAAACTTTTCAGCTGTATAAATTCTGCCTTTTGTTTAATAATAAAAGTATCATTGAGATGAAACGGTGGAAGATATATGAAAAAGAAAAACATAATTGAAAAGCTGTCTTCAGGTAAAGGCTTCTATATCACTGCGGCTGTGAGCTTTGTGATGATTATTGCAGCTATCGGCTTTGTTTACTCGTCGAGCGTTAAGCTTATTGAGGATCTTGATGTACCCACAACTATTAATGAACAAGTCAGCGAGCCGGTTCAAAAAAATAAAGACGATGTCTCTGACCCAAGAGTTACAACTACAGTGACGGGTACGCGAAAAAACGAGATAAAAGAGTCTACAACGCGTACCGCCGAAAAAACAAGTCAAAGCAGCTCGGCTATAAAGGAAACCACAAGCGAAAAGGTGACTCAGCAGGAGAGTGAAACCTTTAATAATTCCTCTTATGTTTACCCCTTTGGCAACGAAATAGGCAAGGATTTTAGCTTGACGGCGGTTTATGACGAAACTATGGAGGATTGGCGAGTTCACCCCGGAATTGACTTTATCGGTGAAAAGGGCAGTGATGTTGTTTCAGTTGGTGACGGCAAGGTGACTAAGGTTATATCCGACCCCACATGGGGCTATGTTATTGAAATTGACCATGGCGAATTTACAGCTCGATACTGCGCCATGGAGCAGGGCACAGCTGTCGGAATAAATGACATTGTTAAAAAGGGCGAGACTATAGGTAAATTAGGCGAGATTCCATGTGAGAGCGCACAAAAAAGTCATCTCCATTTTGAAACTGTGAAAGACGGAGAAAATATCGACCCGTTAAAGGCTCTCAAAAAATAAAGAAAACACGGAAATTCCTTTTGCTGTTTAATGCAATTTGGATTTTCCGTGTTCTTTGCTTTAAAATTGTTTTATCAGTCCATTTCAGCCTTGCCGGTATAGAGCTGATAGTATTTTCCACCCTTGTCAATAAGGGTTTGATGGTCGCCCTCTTCTATGATTTCGCCACTTTCAAGAACAACAATGTCTTGTGAGTTTCTAACAGTGGAAAGTCTGTGAGCGATAACGAAAACAGTTCTGTTTTCCATTATTTTATCCATGCCAACCTCAATGAGTCGTTCTGTTCTTGTGTCAACGCTTGAGGTAGCCTCGTCAAGAATAAGAAGCGGTGCGCCTGCAATGGCAGCTCTCGCTATATTGATAAGCTGTGCCTGACCGGTGCTGATATTAACGGCATCGGCTTTGATTTTGGTCTCATAGCCGTCGGGGAGCTTTTCAATAAATGAGTGAGCGTTGGCGATTTTTGCAGCCCTTTCAACTTCTTCCTGAGTGGCATCTAACTTACCGTAGCGGATATTGTCAGCAATAGTGCCTGTGAACAGCTTTGTGTCTTGCAGAACCATTGCCATTGAATGACGAAGATCGTCCTTTTTAATATCCTTAATGTCTATGCCGTCATAGGTTATCTGACCCTTGTCAATTTCATAGAAGCGGTTGATAAGGTTTGTGATAGTGGTTTTACCTGCGCCAGTTGAGCCGACAAAAGCTACCTTTTGACCGCTTTTTGCGCTAATATTAATGTTTTTTAATACATCTGTACCCTCAACATAGGCGAAGGTAACATCTTTAAGCTGAATATTGCCCTTAAGCGGAACATAGTCAAAGCCTGTCTGAGTGGGAACCTTCCAGTTAAATTCACCTTGCTCTGAAGAAGTTTCTTCCTCTTCGCCAAGAGCGTTTTTAATTAAGCGAACAAGTGTAACTCTACCCTCGTCTGTTTCGTTTGGTGTGTCGAGAACCTCAAAAACACGCTCTGCGCCTGCCAAAGCTGAAACCAGTGAGCTATAGGTGCTTGCGATTGATGCAATGGGTGAAGCGTAGCTTTTTGCGTAGCTGAGATAGTTAATAAGCTTTGCAACATCCATTTCGCCTGCCATAACAAGTCTTGCGCCATAGAAAACGCAAATAGCATAGTTGACTCTTGTTATCATTGACATAAGCGGAGACATGAAGCCGCCGATAATATTTGCCTTAACACCTATTTTGCGGTAGTTTTCGTTAAGCTCATTAAAAGCTTCCTTTGTTTTCTTTTCCTGAGAGAAAAGCTGAACTACCTTTATGCCCTTAATATATTCCTCTGTAAAGCCGTTGACTTCACCGATGGCCTTTTGCTGAGCTTTAAAAAGAGGTGAGCATTTGCCGGTGATAACTATTACAATCATGAACATAAGCACAATGGCTACGGTTATTGTGAGTGTCAGCTTCCATGAGAAGACCAGCATAATTGTGATGGTCATAATAGCCTGAATCGTGGAGGAAATAAGGGAGGGGAATGAGCTTCCTAACAGGTCGTTAACACGGCTGACATCGTTAGTGAAGTGGCTCATGATTTGACCGGTTTTCCTTTTGTCAAAATATTCCAAGGGAAGTCCCTGAATATGATTGAACAAATCACGACGCATATTTTTCATGGTTATTGAGGAAACATAAAGCATTATTCTGGAATAAAGCAGGTTGAAAAGTGAAGACACACCATAACCTATAGCCATAATAATGAGCCATTTAATTATAGTGGACATAGCTTCATTCGATGCCATATCGCCTGCGATATACTTTTCTAGGGCACTGTTTACCGGGTACATAGCAAGGGAGGACAGTACGCTGACAACAGTTGTTGCAACAACAAGAAAAGCGACAAGAACGAGAAGACCTTTATACTGTGTGATATAGCCGAGAAGTCTTTTTGTGGCATTCTTTATGTCCTTAGGCTTTTTCTTTTTCTTCTCTTCCTCTTTCTTTTCCCTTTCTTTTCTTTCCTCTTCTGTTTCGTTTTCGGGAATTTTTGACTTTTTCTCTTTGCGAGGCTTTTTAGCTTTCAGCTTTTTGCCTTTAGTCTTTTTTGAAACTTCGTTTTCTGCTGTGACCTCTTGTGTCACAACCTCTTTATTTTCTTCGTTTAAGGGAGCTTTGCTCATTGTGCCAACACTCCTTCCTGCTGAGAAACAAAGATTTCGTGATAAACCTCATTATTTTTTGTCAGCTCATCATGTGTACCCATGCCGACGATTTTGCCGTCTTCAAGAACAATGATTCTGTCTGCGTCCATAATTGATGTAATACGCTGAGCGATAATGATTTTAGTTATATCCTTATATTTTTCGCTACGAAATGCTGCTCTGATTTTAGCGTCTGTAGCTGTGTCAACGGCACTGGTGGAGTCGTCAAGAATAAGAATCTTTGATTTTTTAAGTAAAGCTCTGGCAATACAGATACGCTGCTTTTGACCGCCGGAAACTGTGTTGCCTCCGTGACCGAGTTCGGTTTCATAGCCTTTTTCAAATTCTGTTATGAAATCGTGAGCCTGAGCCGCTTTAGCTGCCTCAAAGACATCTTCATCTGTTGCGTTAAAGTCGCCCCAACGAATATTATCCATAATAGTACCTGAGAAAAGAATATTTTGCTGTAAAACCACGGAAATTTCTTTTCTAAGATTTTCAAAGGTGTAGTCTTTAACATTTCTGCCGCCGACAATAACTTCACCCTCACTAGCCTCATAAAGACGGGGGATAAGCTGAACAAGAGTTGACTTTGATGAGCCTGTACCGCCGATGATGCCTATAGTTTCACCGGAATCTATTTTAAGATTGATGTTGTCGAGAATATTTTTAACGGCGGAGCTGTCATATTTAAAGGAAACATTTTTAAACTCAATGCTACCGTCAAGGGGAACAGCGTTTACGTCTGCATCCTTATCGCTGATAGTGGGTTCCTGCTTGAAAACTTCGCTTATTCTGCCTATGGAAGCTTTTGCCATTATCATGCTGACGAAAACCAGCATAACTGTCATAACAGACGAGAGAACCTGTGTAATATATGAAACGAAGGTTGTCATATCGCCTACACTTAAATCTTCGCTGCCGTTTAAAATAATACCGCTTCCTCGCCACATAGCGAAAATCATACAGCCGTAAATAACCACCATAATAGCCGGTGTAATGTAAAGCACAAGCTTTTGCGCTCTAACATTCATTTTCATAACAGCGTCGTTGGCTTTTTCAAACTTTTCTTTTTCGTGGTCTTCTCTAACGAAGGATTTAACGACTCTAATGCCGTTGATATTGCCTCTGAGTACACCGTTAAAATTATCTGTCTTCTCTAACATTTGTTTAAAAAGAGGAACAGCAAGGTAGCCCATAATAACAACAATTATAATGATTGCGGGCAAGGCAAAATAAAAAACAGCGGAAAGGTCGGAGCTTATTTCAATGGCATAAACCAAAGCGGTAATAAGCATAAAGGGACCTTTGATAAATGTAACAATGGTGTTTTTATAAACATTTTGAATCATTGAAACATCGTTAGTCATTCTTGTAATAAGAGAGGATATTTTAAGCTTATCAATATTATCAAAGGAAAGATCCTGAATTTTATTAAAAAGCTCTCTTCTTAAGTTTGCACCGAAGCCCATGCTTGCAATTGACGAGCAACGTGATGCTATGTAACCGACAACCAAAGTACAAGCGCAAAGCAGCAACATTTTAATAACATTTGTTGTCAGCTCTGACTGAATGGCTGCGTGGTCTGCACCGGGGGCGCTGAACATAAGAAGAACATCCACAACCTTACCCATTGCTTTCGGAATTTCAATCTCAATGATAACATCGAGGAAAATCATAAAGGGGCAAATGATAGTCAGAAGGCGGTATCCTTTTGTGTAGGATAAGAATCGTTTAGCCAAAGGGCAACACTCCAATCTGAAAAAATATTTGTGCAAGGGAATGGGAGCCCCTGTAAAAGGACTCCCTGTCCGAAATAATTTATTGAGTTAAAACAAGCTAAAGCTAATGATATATCTTGAAGCTTAAACTAAGCTAAAGCTTTATTTTACATTGAGATAAGCAGGTTTGCAAATCCGAAATAAACTAAAAGAGAAATAGCGTCCACAAGAGTTGTAATCATAGGACCTGCCATAAGCGCCGGGTCAAGCTTTAGGGCTTTTGCGATAATGGGAAGGCTACAGCCTATTGTTTTTGAAACAATTACAACGGCGACAACACTAAGTGATACAACTAAAATTACACTGTCTGTAACATCGTCGCCTGTAATAAAGCGAAGGGCCAACATACGACCATAGTTTGCTATGCCGAGAACTACACCGACTAAAAGCGAAACTCTAAGCTCTTTCCAAAGAACCTTGAAGAAGTCCTTGAGCTTGATTTCACCAAGGGCAAGACCACGAATTATAAGAGTTGAGGCCTGGTTACCTGAGTTACCGCCGGTACCCATAAGCATAGGTA
>CAYWKY010000122.1:0-5900 GCA_964458915.1 uncultured Faecalibacterium sp. | reverse complement strand
AAATAGATTTTTATGATAATGCTCTTTTGCATTACACCTCAAAGCTTGAAGCTGTCAACCCTTTAAAGGTACTTTTAAGAGGTTATGCCATAGTTGAGGACGAAAATAGCCTGCCGATAAAATCAAGTAAGGCGGTTAGTAAAGGCGACAATATTAAAGTCAAGCTTTATGACGGTGAGTTTGCCTGCACAGTTTGCTAAAACAGATTTGAAAGGAAATTAACATGGAAATGTATACACTTGACACTGCGATGATAAGACTTAAAGAAATTTCTGATTGCCTTGAAAGCGGTGAATACGATCTTGAAATGTCAATGAAGCTTTATGAAGAGGGAATTAGTCTGGTCGCTTTTTGCAACAAAACCCTCTCTAATGCTAAACAAAAAATTACTGAGCTTTCACAGCTCCCCGAAGAGGAATTGAACCATGAATAATTATTCTGTAAGCGATTATGTTAAAATAATCAACGACTATCTTAGCAAAGTCATTCCCGAATGTAACTTTGGAGAGAGTGTCGTTCATGATGCAATGAAATATTCTCTTTCAATTGGCGGAAAAAGAATAAGGCCGCTGCTTGTTTTAGAGTTTTGCTCAATTTGCGGTGGCGATATTGACGCTGCTTTACCTTTTGCGGCAGCACTGGAAATGATTCACACATATTCGCTCATACATGACGATTTGCCCTGCATGGACAACGATGACACAAGAAGAGGTATGCCCTCATGCCATATAAAATTCGGTGAAGAATATGCACTTTTAGCCGGTGACGGTCTTTTAACAGAGGCTTTTGGTACCTTAGCTCAAAGCAAAGCTTCACCCGAAACTATAGTTAAAGCTGTAAAGCTTCTTTCTGAGCTTGCCGGAGTTAACGGTATGATTGGCGGACAAGTTGTTGACTTAAAGAACGAGGACAAGCCTTGTGGAATCGAAACTCTTGAAACCATGGATTCACTTAAAACAGGTGCACTGATTAAATGTGCAGCTTTGTTGGGCGTTCTTGCTGCAAACGGCAATGAAAGCCAGTATAAAGCAGCAGGTGAGTATGCCTCATATTTAGGACATGCCTTTCAGATAATTGATGACATTCTTGATGTTATCGGCGACGAAAGCGAGCTTGGCAAACCAATTGGAAGCGATAAAAGCAGTGGAAAATCCACCTATGTTTCCGTACTCGGTTTGGAAAAATCACAGCAATACGCTAATGAGTTAACACAAAAAGCGATAGATTCTCTTAGTGTGTTCGGCGGTGAGGCTGAATTTTTAAAAGAGCTTGCTCTTAATTTAACAAAACGAAGAAGCTAAAAGAGATAATTAAAATGAATTACAGTTTTCTTTCAAAAATAAATAGCCCGGATGATGTTAAAAAGCTTTCTGCTAATGAGCTTACCTGCTTATGTGAAGAAATAAGATATAAGCTTATCGAAACAGTGTCAAAAAACGGCGGACATCTTGCCTCTAATTTAGGTGCCGTCGAGCTTACTGTTGCTATGCACAAAGTTTTTAACTCACCAAAGGATCGCTTTGTGTTCGATGTAGGTCATCAATGCTACACTCACAAGCTCCTAACCGGCAGATATGACAAGTTTTCTACTATACGCACCAAAGGTGGACTTTCCGGCTTTTGCAGACCCACAGAAAGCGAACACGACACCTTCTTTAGCGGTCACAGCGGCACATCTGTTTCAGCAGGGCTCGGTCTTGCTATGGCGAACAGATTACATTCCGACCCCCACTATGTTGTTTCCGTTATCGGTGACGGTTCATTCACAGGTGGCATGGTGTATGAAGCTCTTAACAACGGCGGAAGAAGTAAAGCAAAGCATATAGTTATTTTAAACGACAATAAGATGTCAATTTCCGAAAACGTAGGTGCCTTTGCGAAATATCTTGCCGTTATTCGTTCTCGACCGAAATATTATACCTTTAAAGCAAAAACAGAAAGCGCACTTAACAAAATTCCTTACGGAAATAAGATTGCATCGACAATATACAAGGTTAAAACCGATGTAAAAAATAGGCTTTACTCACAAAGCACATTTTTCGAGGATTTAGGCTATCGATACATGGGGCCCGTTGACGGACATAATATTGAAAATCTTTGCGATGCTCTTGAATCGGCTAAATCTGTTGATGGCCCTGTTTTGTTGCACGTTATCACTGTTAAAGGCAAAGGCTATGAGTACGCAGAAAAGGACCCGAGCATCTTTCACGGCATATCAAAATTTGATATAGACAGTGGCGAATATAAATCCTCAGCTAAAAGCTTTTCCGATGTTTTTGGTGACACACTTTGTGAGTACGCGTCAAAGGACGAGGAAATTTGCGCTATCACCGCCGCCATGGGTCTTGGTACAGGACTTAAGGATTTTAGCGAAAAATATCCTAAAAGATTCTTTGATGTGGGCATAGCGGAAGAACACGCTGTGACATTTGCCAGCGGACTTGCAAAGAATGGTCTAAAGCCGGTGTACGCTGTATATTCAACATTTCTGCAAAGATGCTATGATCAGATAATTCACGATATTTCTCTGCAAAGACAAAGGGTAGTGCTCGCTATTGACAGAGCAGGTTTTGTCGGTGAAGACGGAGAGACTCATCACGGTTTGTTTGATGTGCCTTTCTTAAACACGATACCTGATATTAAGGTCTATTCTCCCTGTAGCTTTTCCCTTTTAAAGCAGTCGCTCAATAACGCTCTTTATTCCGACTATGGCTGTGTCGCTGTCAGATATCCGAGAGGAGCCGAAAACAGCAACACTTCAAAGCTTATAATGTGCGGTACTTATTACGGCACTTTCGGCGCTGAAAACGCAGAGAACGCAATAGTTACCTATGGCAGAATAACCTCTCAAGCTATTGAAGCTGTGTCTGAGCTTAATAATAAAGGTATTAGAGTACAACTGATTTCTTTAAATCAGATAAAGCCGCTACCTAAAGCTGCGATTGAGCTTATATATAACAAAAAGAATGTCTTTTTCTTTGAAGAAGGTCAAAAAAGTGCCGGAGTTGCTGAAAAACTCGGCAGTGTACTTATTGAAAAAGGATATAAGGGTAGTTATCACATAACCGCAGTCGAGGATAAATTTGTTGAGCAGGCGAGTATAAATGAGCTTCTCAGCTCTTATTCTCTTGACAAAAATGCAATGATTAATAAAATTACGGAGAGTTTATAATGACAGAAAAAATCAGACTGGATGTCGCTTTGTTTGAAAGAGGCTTCGTTGACAGCCGTGAAAAAGGCAAGGCTCTTATAATGGCAGGACTTGTCTATGTTAATGGTCAAAAGGAAACAAAAGCCGGCACAAGTGTTAAAAGTGAAGATTGTATAGAGCTTAGAGGTGAAAAAATGCCTTATGTCAGCCGTGGCGGTTATAAGCTGGCTAAAGCTGTCGATGAGTTCGGTTTAAAGCTTGACGGCTGCGTCTGCATGGATATAGGTGCGTCAACAGGCGGCTTTACCGATTGTATGCTTATGAACGGTGCGAGCAAGGTTTATTCAATTGATGTCGGCTACGGACAGCTCGCTTGGAAGCTGAGAAGTGACAGTCGTGTTGTTAATATGGAGCGTACAAATTTCAGATATGTTACTCATAATGAAATTCCCGAAGAAATAGATTTCGCAAGCGTAGATGTTTCATTTATATCTCTTAAACACATTATACCGCCTATGAAAGAGCTTTTAAAGCATGGTGGACAAGCCGTTTGCCTTATCAAACCTCAGTTTGAAGCCGGCAAAGAAAAGGTCGGCAAAAAAGGTGTTGTCAGAGAAGTTGAAACTCACATAGAAGTTGTCGAAGCTATTTATAATTTTGTTCTCGAAAATGACTTTAAGGTTTTAAATCTTGATTTTTCGCCTATAAAAGGTCCGCAAGGTAATATCGAATATCTTATCTATATAGAAAAAGCTGAAAAAGGGGAGTCCTGCCTTACAAACAGCGTAAGTGAAATTGTTATGGAATCCCACAGAACCTTAGGTGACTGATATGATAGTTGAAATTCATTCTAATATGACAAGAAAAAACGCTTATGAAGTGACTTTAGGCGTTTATAATGAGCTGAAAAGCTTGGGTGCAACTGTGCTTATGCCTGAGGAGCTAAAAGAATTTTTCTCGGAATTAGATGTGAGCTTTTTGCCTGAAAGCACAGCAGTGGCAATGTGCGACATAATAATCGCAATTGGCGGCGACGGAACCATTATACATGCCTCACATTTTGCCGCAGAGTATGATAAGCCTATTTTAGGCATAAATGCCGGACGCTTAGGCTTTCTCGCAGGTCTTGAAAAAGAGGAGCTTTACTTATTAAAAAACTTATTTTGCGGAAAATATACGACAGATAAACGAATGATGCTCAAAGTCACCCATTATGAATCCGATGAACTTGCAGGCGAAGATTACTGCCTTAACGACTGCATTGTAGGCAGAGGAATTTCATTGCGCCTTTGCGAAATTGAGGCTAAATGTGACGGCAGGAAGATAAATGACTATCTCGCTGACGGACTTATTATTGCAACACCCACCGGCTCTACAGCCTATTCACTTTCGGCAGGTGGCCCTGTGGTTGATACGGCAATTGAAAGCTTGATTTTGACACCTGTTTGCACTCATTCCTTGTTTTCACGCTCAATGATATTTAAGCCTGACAGCAAAATTTCAATTACAGTTAAAAATCCCGATGTATGCTTGCCTGTTTTCAGCTGCGATGGACAAATCGGCAAGAAAATGACACTCGAGAGCAGAATAGAAATAGAAAAATCTGAACGACATGTTAAAATAATAAGAATCAAATCCGATAGCTTTGCCGATATCTTTTCGCAAAAGCTTATGGAAAGATATTCTAAAACTAAGGAGGAAAACCATGAAGAAAGCGAGACATGAGGCTATTTTAAACCTCATTGAAAAAGAAGAAATCGGCACTCAAGAACTGCTTATGCAAAAGCTTAACGATATGGGTTACGCTGTGACTCAGGCGACAATATCAAGGGATATTAAGGCTCTTAAGCTTATTAAGTCTCCTTTAAGCGGCGGTCAGTATAAGTATGTTTATGTCAGCAACGACAACGAAGACCGTACACAGAAATTTCACTCCATTATCGCTCACGCTGTCACAAGCGTTAACTATGCGGGAAATATGGCTGTTGTCAAATGCTATTCCGGTATGGCTCAAGCAGCTTGTGCCGCAGTTGATAATTTAATTAGCGATAAGGTCGTTGGTACTCTTGCCGGAGATGACACTATTTTTGTGCTTTGCAAAGATGAGGTAGCAGCAGGGGAGTTTAAAAAGAAAATTGATAAAATTGCAGCGAAATATCAATAATCTTATTTATCATTGGAAAGGAATTACGCTATGCTAACAAGTTTAAAAATTGAAAATGTGGCTGTAATAGAAAAAGCGGAAATTCTTTTCAGCGACGGACTTAATATTCTTACCGGTGAAACCGGTGCAGGTAAATCAATAATTATCGACTCTATTAATGCTATTTTAGGTGAACGCACTTCAAGAGAGCTTATTAGAGACGGTGCCGACAAGGCTAAGGTCACAGCTTTTTTTGAAAATGTACCCGATAGTGTCACAGAAAAACTAAAGGAATACGAAATTGATTCCGAGGACGATGACTCGCTTTTAATAACAAGGGTTATTGCTTGTGACGGAAGAAGCAGCTGTAAAATTAACGGCTGTGCCGTAACTGTAACGATGCTTAAAAACATCGGCAGGGATCTTATAACTATTTGCGGTCAGCACGACAGCCAGTATCTGCTTTTAAAGGAAAGACATTTAGGCTTTATAGACGCTTTAGCGAACTGTGATGAGTTTCTCGAAAGCTATAGCGAGATATTTAACGAAATTAAACAAGTCAGCAAAAAGCTAAAAAGGCTCATAAATGATGACACTGATAAAGCA